>DATCRE010000634.1:0-2823 GCA_036569145.1 Cyclobacteriaceae bacterium | reverse complement strand
CTATGATGCCATACCCAATTGACAGGTGATGTTCCACCAATCGCTCCAGTTGGTGTTCTCGGAACGCTAATCCCTAACTCACCTAACAACGGATTTGTTTTCATAGCAGCATCTAATGAAGTATTAGCCTCTTTAAAATGCATATATCTTGTTACGCCTGGATAAGAAGAGCTTCCCAATTTTGTCTCATATGCTACTGAATAGAACGAACCATCAGCAGCAGCAGCTCCCTTCTTAGCGGCAATACTAGCTGGAGCAGCCGCTTCAAATGAAGCAGTAGCACTAAAATTTTTTGTAAGCAATAATGCTGAAGCTAACCCTACTGTAGATTCGTAAGTTTTTGCTTTACCTAAATCAGAACCTAAATCCGAAAGTTGTTTAGAAATTGGTGTATTTATGGTATAGTTATAATCTGCTATTGCGGTATTTTTAATTCCGGTACCAAGATTACTAAACTCATTGCCTACGCCATTAAGATAGGAATTAAAACCATTATTATAAATTGTTTGAAATGTGGATACTCCTGAATTCCAAATATCAATTCCGCCATTAAGAGTGTTTATCACGGAATTGCTCACGACATTCATCGCATTAAGACCGTAGTTATTACCATAAGAGAATTTATTTATGTTGGACAGATATTCAGCGCCCTCTAGTTCAATCCCATCGACTACCCTGTTTTCACTAAAAGCATAAACGCTATTGTAGCTATACTTTTCAGCTAAAGGATCTACAGCACCAAACCTTCCAATCGCCGGGTCGTGCATTCTGAATTTATATTGATAGTAGTTAAGCCCAAAATCACTTTGCAGTTCTTGTCCCTGAAAGCTGTACTTGTTTTTATTGAGGTTTACAGAAGGTGCGTCTTTACTATAAGAGAGGTAAGCGTGAGAAAGTCCAAAAGGATAGTAATCTGATGCTTGTGTTACCTGTAAAGCTGAAGTCGCCTTTTCATGAATGATTTGAAAATCATCAAAAGAAACAGGAGAGCCAGTAGTTTCATTCGCAACGTAGGTATACATAAAACCTTGCTGTGCTGTTACACTTGCAGGGAAATTTATGGGAACCTCTAAATGCAGCCACTCAAAACCAATTGAAGCCTGAGTAGTAATAGGATAATAGCCAAATTGTGACCATGTATAATCAGGCGAGAAAATAAGATAAAAAAGATACGCCACTGGTGCACTAGCGGTTCCAGAAACTGTGGAACCTAGCACGGTACTATTTAATGCATTATACGCTGTAGTACTTGGAGCATCACTAACATGAGGATAGAACGCTGACGTGACAGCGGATGCAAGGACAGAAGCCGCTAGTCTTGAACTGCTCACAGTACCTGTGTATCTGGCAAAAACTTCAAGACTGATTTTATCGCCCTGCTTAATCGTCAGAATTTTAGCAGGGCCAACACATGCATTACTAATAGTAGCATTTCCACCGTCCAACACAGCTGCATTTGCAGGATTAGGGCTATTCGAATTCTTAGCGGTATGGTTATAACCAACTGTACCTTTTACGTTACTGAAATCCTGACTTTCTTTGCCCCGAACCTCTGGCTCCATCGTTGCCTTATACTGAGCAACCTCCTTCTGGTATCCATAAACAACGCGCGTATTTCCCTGGTGGTCTTTTAAGAAATATTCATAGTTATAAGTACCTGAATTGTTAATCGCGCGCCCTTCATCATGAAGCAGAAAAGCTAACTGCCCATTTTCATATTGCAGACCACCAATATAATCCGTTGTGCTAATAACAGTGCCGCCAACTTTATCAACCTTTTTCAGCTTTATACCAGAAGCGTCGTAGGTATATTCAATAGTTTGTCTTGTGGAAGAACCTGACGAATAAAACTCAATGTAAGTGGGTAAGTTTAAATGGTTATAGAGAATCTGTGTAATGTTCTTATTGGCATCATACGTAACATTACCATTGTTGTCATAGAGATACTCAGTGTTCGTCTTTGTCCGGCTTGCTTCTGTAAATCCGTTATCAGGATTATCATTTGCATAAAAAGTAGAGTTATCGTATACGTTCAGCAGCCTGTTGCTATAAGCAGTATTAGCAGCATCGCCAAGCGAGGTCTTTAATTCATAGCGATACGCCAAATCATCAATTGTAAATACTTTCAGATTGGCTCCATCGCCGAAAATAGCTTTTCGTTGCAGGGTGGTAATGTTTCCATTATTATCATACGTTAAATTTTCATCTGAGCCTCCTGAAAAGACTGAAGCGCCAGAAACCTTTTGAATAAAGCTTGAAATTGAAAGTCGGTTCCATACATCATACTTGTAGCTGTATGTATTTTGAGGAATAGCGTCTGTTGCGTTCTTTAAGATATTCTTACTCCAACGAATAGCCGAAATATTTCCATTATACAGCGGCGTAGAGTTTGCACCATTAACACTTATCTGCTCCTGATTATAAATAATATCCATACCAAACAAATCATTGGCATCATTATTTGTAACACCGTCATTGCTCAGTGTGCTGTTATTAATCTGTGTTAGCCAACCACGAATGTTATAGCGGTAATCCTGCGATTGAAGAAACGTTGTGCCACCATCTGTCGAATGAATATTCTTTTCAATTAACTGTCCTGATTCGTTATACTTGTTTGATGCTAATAGCACACGCGTTCCACCATTAATAGTGTGATATGTATTTACCAATCTGCTGGCGTGATCGTAGGTTAATTCTTTAAGAATAGTGAGTGAAGATGTCGCGCTACTCGTATGTACTGACAAACTTTTTATTAACCTTCCTGCAAAATCAATTGAGTTTGTCACCCTGTCGATACCTGACAAATGGTTGTCGCCAATAGTC
>DATCRE010000633.1:0-2813 GCA_036569145.1 Cyclobacteriaceae bacterium | reverse complement strand
ATGTTAGGTTCCAGTGCATTAAATGCATAGGGCAATGCTATCTGTGAAAATTGCAATGCAGATGTTCCGTGTGTTAAATTTTCTTTACGCTCTGCCTTTGCTTTCGTGGATGAGAAAAGGAGTGGTGCACTAAGACTTGTTGCAACACTTACTTTAATGGCATCCTGCATAAATTTTCTTCTTGAAGTTTTCATACTTTAAATAAATTAAATGGGTTGAAAATGTAATTCTTAGAGTCCCCTCACATCCAATAGGTTTCAGAGCAAAAATCAACTTTAGTATTATTTAGTGTTTGTCCCTGTAAGGTAAATTTACCTAAAAATATTTAGCTTGCATGACTACAAATGTTTATTAACCATGACTGATATATTATACGACAAAGTTCCGTCACTTGACCTGGCTGACTTTTACAAAGGAAGCGCTGCACAAAAACAAAAGTTTGTTTCTGATCTGGGTGCTGCTTATAACAACATTGGTTTTGTTGCCATCCGTAACCATTTTCTCACCGCTGATGTACAGGAAGACTTGTATCGCGCTATTAAAAAGTTTTTCGCTCTGCCTGATGATGTTAAGAAAAAATATGAACGCATGGATATTGCTGGTCAGCGTGGATACACTGGCAAAGGAAAAGAACATGCTAAAGGAAGAAATACGGGTGACTTAAAGGAATTTTATCATGTTGGACAGGAGTTATCACCCGATCAACTAAAAAAGGAAGATTATCCTGCCAACATCTGGCCTGCAGAGGTTAATGATTTTGAAAAAGTAGCCGTTACAGTGTATCGCTCACTAGAGAAAACAGGTACGCTGATGCTTCAGGCTATTGCATTATACCTGGGACTTGATGAGCATTACTTCGATGAAAAAATACGCAACGGTAACAGTATATTAAGACCTATACATTATTATCCAATTGAAAATCCTGATGCGGTTCCGGCAGATGCTGTTCGTGCTGCTGAGCATGGTGATATTAATTTAATAACCTTACTCATGGGTGCCAGTGCCGATGGCCTCCAGGTGTTACGCCATGATGGCAAGTGGATTCCCATCACAGCATTGCCTGATCAGCTTGTAGTGAATGTCGGTGATATGCTGGAGCGTTTAACTAATAAAAAACTAAAATCGACTATACACCGCGTTGTAAATCCTCCGCGCGAACTCATGAACACCCCGAGGTATTCAATACCGTTCTTCATGCATCCACGCTCAGAAATGGATTTAACATGTCTCTCTAATTGTGTTGATGCTTCTCATCCTAAACTTTTTGAAGACATTACTGCCGGTGCTTTTCTGAATCAACGTCTTGCTGAGATAGGACTTAAGAAATAATACTTTGTTCAAGCAAGTTCGATACTTAATTTTTTTAAAGGACGCTTTCATTTTGGCGTTAACAACGTTTGGTGGACCACAGGCTCACCTGGCGCATTTCCAAAAAGTTCTGGTTGATAAGAGACGTTATCTCTCTGAAGAAGATTTGATGGAGCTCAACTCACTCTGCCAGATTCTTCCAGGCCCAACATCAACACAGACGCTTACTGCTATTGGCTTTCGTATTGGTGGACCAAAGCTTGCCTACCTCACATTGTTGGTGTGGATTCTTCCGGCCGTGTTGTTAATGACAACAGCTGCTGTAGTTATGTCGAATCTTGAACAAAAAAATCTGTCGTTAGAATTTACAAGATACATCCAACCTATGGCTGTAGGTTTTGTAAGTTACGGTGCATGGATTATTTGTCAGAAGACTATAAAGACAAAAACAGGAATAGGACTCATGGTTATTGCTGCCGCAGTCTCTTATCTGTTTCAAACTCCTTTTGTTTTTCCTGCCATCATTCTTGGTTCGGGATTGGTCACAGCTCTCAAATACCGGGCACAACCCAAAGAACAAAAGCACAAGCTTTCAGTTGACTGGTCAAACTTTTTGCTTTGGGGTGGTGTACTCATTTTTGCCGCGATTATGGGTGGTGTCACGAAAGCACTTCCTGTAAAGTTGTTTGAAAATTTCTATCGAAATGGAAGTCTCGTTTTTGGTGGTGGTCAAGTGCTGGCACCGCTACTTTACACAGAGTTTGTTGAAGCCCAAAGTGATTCTACAATAGAAAATGAATTAAAGCGTAAGATCAAAAAAACCTATGCACCCAAGCGTTATCATCATCCGTTGTCGCACGATGAATTTCTTTCAGGTTACGCTGTAGCCCAGGCTATTCCCGGGCCGGTGTTTTCATTCAGCTCCTATGTGGGGGCTTTATCTTCACGTGATCGGGGCATTGGAGGACAGCTTCTCGGAGCGCTCATGTCTACACTTGGTATCTTTTTACCAGGTACATTTCTCATCTTTTTTGTAATTCGATTTTGGGAAAGTCTGAAGCAATATAGACCTATACGCGCCTCCTTGGAAGGTATAACGGCGGCAAGCTCTGGTCTTGTAGCCGCTTCAGCAATTATCATGTTTCAGCCATTACAGAACACACTTCTCAATTTCGGTTTCACCATTGCTACTTTTTGCCTGCTTACATTCACCAAAGTACCATCAGCGTTAATAATAGTGGCCGGTCTTATTCTTGGATTTTTGTTTGTGCAGCTTCGCTAAAGAGTAATTTCTCCTAGTAACGAGCTTGAATTGAATGTCTTTTCGTGCTATGCTTTACGACACAATATTGTATTTTTGAAATCTGAATTATTGTTGAAAATGGAAGAAAAGATACAGGCCTTGCTAAATGAAATAGCGCAACACTCAAGCACCGACAAAGCTGGTCTTGAAGCGTTTCGTATGAAATTCATAAGCAAAAAAGGGGCCTTGAGTGACTTGTTTG
>DATCRE010000632.1:0-6100 GCA_036569145.1 Cyclobacteriaceae bacterium | reverse complement strand
GAATAAAAGGAATAATGTTCCTGCCATAATCATTACAACGGGTAATGTAAGGCACCATGCAATTACAATATTGCGGATGGTGTTTGACTGTAGATTTTTAATACCCTTGCTGGCAACCATGCTTCCGGCAATACCTGATGATAATACGTGCGTTGTACTTACAGGCCATCCGAAGAAAGTAGATCCTCCAATGGTAATAGAAGCTACAAGTTCAGCACTCGCTCCTTGTGCGTACGTAAGATGTTCCTTACCAATTTTTTCACCGATTGTTTTTACAATACGCTTCCATCCAATCATCGTTCCGATACCCAATGAAAATGAAATCAATATGATAACCCACGATGGAGAGTAGTCCGTTAATTTTCTTACGTTCTTCAACTCTTTCGTGAGTGTTTCTTTCTCGGCTGAGCTAAGTTTCAATTCTTCTTTCTTTAATAGATCATTAAGATTACGATCCATGATCATAATGTCTTTACGAACTTCGAATCTTTGCGCCTTAGGAATATCAGCAACATCGTTCGCTACATTAAAGCGAGCTGCAAGTCGGTTAGTAATGGAATCAACGTTAGCTAATTTTTTTCTATCTGGTTCACTTAACGATGTTGAATCGATAGCCTTTGTGATATGTTCGATCTTGGCAATGGGCCCCGTTAATGAATTGGGAGAAAAATTTTGATTTAATGCGAAGTAGCTGGGCACAATGCCAATCAGGATTAGCATAACCAAACCAACACCTTTTTGTCCATCATTTGAGCCATGGAAGTAGCTCACCATAGTACATGTGAGAAACAAAATAATGCGAACGAATAATGGAGGCGGTTGATTTTTCTTTGGCTCTTTAAAAAGCATGTCGCCTGCTTCTGTTTTTTTAGTTAATGTTCGTATGAAGTACATTAATATAATGGCCAATGAGAATCCGGCTAACGGAGACACAAGCAGTGCCATGCCTATCTTCTGCGCTTCGCCCCAGTTTACAGCATTGCCAGTGGATTCAGGTAGTAATGAGAAAGCTAACCCTACACCTAAAATTGAACCTACAAGTGTATGCGAACTTGAACATGGAATACCCAGATACCAGGTTAATAAATTCCAGAATATGGCCGTGACAAGAAGTGCCATAACCATGGACAGACTGTGTGAAATATTTTGATCGACAAGAGTCTCTACAGGAAGCAAATTAACGAGCTTCATGGCAACTGCTATACCGCCACCAACGCCAATAACGAGCCCTAAAAAGTTACAGAAACCTGACCATATAACGGCCACCCAGGGTTTTAAAGTATTTGTATAAATGACCGTAGCAACCGCATTAGCTGTGTCATGAAATCCATTCACAAACTCAAAAGAGCAAGCAGCAAGGAGACAGATAATGAGGAGGATTGAATAAGATAAATCAAGTTCAAACATAAGGTTTATAAAATAGGTCGCAATCTAACCGTAAATACTAAGTGCAATGTTAACCCAATGTTAACTTTTTTATCAAAAAGGTTTAAAATAATTGTTAACTAATTAATTTATAGATCATTAGACTTTGTTAAGAACTGTCAGATTCTTAGAGTTTTTGACGGAAAAGCCAGGTTAGAAGGAACGGATCTTTATAGGCATGCACCCAGCTTGGATGCTCCACATCGGGGTATTCGCAATATCCGGGACTTCCACCCGCATCTTGCAAAGCTTTTATCATTTTTCTTGATTTTTCAGGTGGCACGGTAGTATCCTTGGCGCCGTGAAATGCCCAGATGGGTATATGCTTTATTTTAGGTGCGGTCTTTTCGTCGCCACCACCACAAATGGGTATGGCTGCAGCAAATTTATTAGGATATCTTGCAATCAGATCCCACGTAGCAAAGCCGCCCATAGAGAGGCCAGTTACATAGATTCGTGATGGATCGATGGGATTTTCTTTCAATATTTTTTCCAGTAGCGTGATAAACTGTTGCATGGGTTTGGCAGGCCTGGCTGTAAATTCAGCGTTATAAGATTCAATCCATTTTAATTTTTCAGGACACTGAGGAGCGATAACAAAGCATGGATATTTCATTCGTGTGCCATTATTAGTAACCATGTCTTTGATGTGCTTGATATTTTTTTCATTGTCGTCACCTCTTTCACCTGCACCATGAAAGAAAATAATCAGTGGATATTTTTTTTCGCCATCAATCTTTCTGGGTTTTAAAAATCTGTAGGGTAACGTATCTCCGCCGCTTAGATATTGCAGTTTAAGAAAAGCCGTTGAATCTTTCTGAGCAATGCATACACCATTTAAAGTTATCATGAAGAATAAAATGGCAACGATTATTTTAGGCATGGATGAATAGATTATCTTGAAGTCAATTTAGAAAATTATTTTATACCGTATGATGGAGGCTGATGTTTTTGGGGAATTATTGGAGTTGCATCCTCAAAAAGCGGCTTTCTGGCCAAAGCATAAAATACTGATGGTAGCTGACCTTCATTTAGGAAAAATAAATCATTTCAGAAAAGCTGGTATTGCTGTACCCACGAGAGCAAACGACAAAAATATTGAAGTGCTGGTAGATTTGTTCTGGAAAACAAAACCTGAGCGCGTACTTTTTTTAGGTGATCTTTTTCATAGTCATTACAACCCTGAGTGGGAAGTATTTGGTGAAGTCGTGAAACACTTTGAATCTATTTCATTTGAGCTTGTTCTTGGCAATCACGACATCATGAGTGAAAGACAATATGAACGAAAAGGAATTCGGTTTTATGACGAACTTCAAATAGGTCCGTTTTTATTTACGCATCATCCTGTGGAAAAGGAATTGACTGATTTATATAATCTTGCTGGCCATATTCATCCGGGGGTAAGACTAGTAGGCAAAGGCAAGCAACAACTTAGATTGCCTTGTTTTTATTTTGGCAAGTCAAGTGGATTGTTGCCTGCATTCGGTATGTTCACCGGACTGGCTTCCATCAAGTCTCAAAAAGATGATAAGATCTTTGTTGTCGCCGAAAATAAAATTCATCTTATTACTGATAACTATTAATTATCATTAACTAATTACTGATAACTAATCAACTAATGACTAATAATAATCATGATAACATTGTGCTATGACCTTATAGAATAATTAACCCATTTTACACTCAGCTGTAGAACATATTTCTCAGTCCATGAGGTTGGTTTTTGTCCCTCTTAGATTTTATAACACACTCAATTACCGTTAAATCTCTTCTATAGTTTTCGATACGGGGTTTCCAATCATCTATTTCTTGTTGAGTTAAGATTCGATCAAGTAGGGCACAATTTTGGTAAGCGTATAACAAAAAAATAATTTGTTATGAGAACCAACACTAAAACCCATACAGATTCTTCATCAGGCATCCAGAGATCGAAACTTGAAAAATTGTTTGAAGAAGAATTAAAAGATATGTACTGGGCTGAGAAAGCCCTGACAAAGGCAATTCCAAAAATGATTAAGAAATCTACTTCGGAGGAGTTGGCAAAAGCGCTTCAGGATCATTTAGCCCAAACCGAAGAGCACGTTTCAAGATTAGAAGAAGTATTTCATATTTTGGAAAAAGAGCCTAAGGAAAAGAAATGCGAAGCAATGCATGGCCTGATTAAAGAAGCTGAACAAATAATTAATGAATCAGAAGAAGGCGTTATGCGCGATGCTGGCATAATTTCGGCCGCTCAAAAAGTAGAGCATTATGAAATTGCCTCTTATGGTACACTAAGAACATTTGCTAACACGTTGGGAATCCAGGATGCTGCCAATGTTCTTCAACGTACTCTTGATGAAGAGAAAGCGGCAGACGATAAGCTCTCTGAAATTGCTGAATCAGAAATTAATATTGAAGCTTCAGAAGAATAGGATCATTAAGAAGGATCAACACTCATCAAACCTCAAGGGAACTGTTAGCAATTTTAATAGAGTTGACGAAACAATCCCTTGATGGTATTGAGTGATCTAAGCAATTATACAGTTCTTTCATCTCGTTACTTAACTTAAAAATACCTGCGTTATGAGAGGCATTTTCTTTCGAATTATCATTTTTGTTTTGGTTAATATTGTTTCAACAGGATGTCAGGAGAATCAGGCTATCCTGGCCTTTCAATCTAATTTTACCTTAACATTGGCTGGTGCATGCATGGTTTTCATCAGCGTGATTCTATTGGTAATCATGAATAATGCTAAACAATCAAAGTCATAATTGTTCGAAGCTAATGATTATAGAATTGTTGTATCTAAAAAGTATTTCATGAAATCAATCTGGACAGGAGCTATCGGATTTGGTCTGGTTAACATACCCGTAAAATTATATAGTGCTTCTCAGGAAAGTACACTGGATCTTGATATGCTTGACAAGCACGATTTAAGTCATATCAAGTTTCAACGAATCAATGAATCAACGGGCAAGCCGGTGCAGTGGAAAGATATTGTGAAAGGATATTTATATAAAGATAATTACGTTGTCTTATCCGATAAAGATTTTGAGAAGGCGAGTCCTGAAAAAACTAAACTTATTAACATAACATCATTTATACAGGAGGATGAGGTTGATAGTATATATTATGAAACCCCATATTATCTTGAGCCACAAAAAGGTGGTGATAAAGCTTATGTGTTGTTAAGAGAAGCATTAGAGAAAAGTGGCAAGGCAGGTTTTGGAAGTTTTGTGCTCAGGAATAAAGAACATCTTTGTCTTATCAAACCTTACGAACAAGTATTGGTGCTGAATAAAATCAGATTTCAGGAAGAAATCCGGGATGTAAAAGAAATCACATTACCGAAAAGTAAATTGAAATCAGATGAGATTAAGATGGCGCTTTCTCTCATAGATCAGCTTAGCGATAAGTTTGATATTTCCAGGTACAAGGACACATATTCATCAGAATTGTTGAAGCATATTAAAGCCAAGTCCACTGGTAAACCGGTTAAAACTCCTCACATGAGAGTGACCCATAGAAAATCAACAGATCTTTTAACGCAATTAAAAGCCAGTCTTAAGAAAGCTTCATAAAACAGCTTGCAATTCATCCACAATTTTTTCTATGTTAATTCCCTTGCCGAGCACAGGTTTAAAAATGTCGCCTGTGTTCTTAATCCTTTCCAGTGCATTGGCAATTGTAAATTGCTCAGGTCGCATTCCTTTTTTTACTTCATCCCATTCCAATGGCATGGATACCGTTGCTTTTTTGGTAGGCCTTAAGGAGTAGGGAGCAGCAAGAGTTGCTTGTGGTCTGTTTTGAAGAAAGTCGAGATACATTTTACCATGCCTGTTAGATTTGGTACGTTCAAGCGTTGTATATTTTGGTATTTCTTTTTGAACAAGTGTAACAATTACCCTGGCAAATTCTTTAGATTGTTCGTACGAATAGTTGGCGCCAAGCGGAATGTATATATGCAGCCCAGTTGATCCGCTTGTTTTACAAAAAGATGGCACGCTGATTTCATCAAGCACTTTTTTTGTGACTTGCGCAGCTTCAATAACCTGATCAAAAGAATTTTTATCAGGATCTAAATCAATTAAACACCAATCCGGATTGTCGGGAGAAGATGTTCGGCTACTCCACGGATGTAATTCGATACAACCCATAGAAGCCATTAATACTATGTCAGCTTCATTGGTTACAACCATAAAGTGTTTATCTGTTGCATCATCACTGCTGTGATATAAATATTGTTCTGTCCAATGGGGTACTTTATCTGTGACATCTTTTTGATAAAAGTGTTTGCCGTGAATGCCATCTGGAAATCTGTTTAAAGATTGAGGCCGGTCTTTAAGATAAGGTAAAATGTATGGAGCAACCTGATAATAGTAGTTTATCATGTCACGCTTTGAAATGTTTAATTCGGGCCAGTAAATTTTATTGAGATTGGTAAATTTGATTTTGTGACCCTTTACATCGCGTACCAGTGTTTCATCAGTAGTGCTGAGCAGTACACCATCATTGTTATTTGCCTTGATGGTTTTCATATCCTTAACAACATCTTTCGTTTTAACTTCTTTTTCTTGTACCACAGATGAGGCATCTTTATCTATTCGCATTCCTTCAAAAGATGGATGTCGCATTACGCCATCAGAAGTTATCTCTGTATAGCTTACTTCACATACCAGGTCAGGTTTAAGC
>DATCRE010000631.1:0-3332 GCA_036569145.1 Cyclobacteriaceae bacterium | reverse complement strand
GTGTAGCATTGGGTGATATCAACAACGATGGTCTGCTGGATATTTATTTCACTTCGAATAGCTACGAAAATAAACTCTATCTCAATAAAGGCAATCTTAAGTTCGAAGATATAAGTGCCAGATCAAATACTATTTGCGAAGCAGGATGGAAAACCGGTGCCTGCATGGCAGATGTAAACAATGACGGCTGGCTTGATATCTACTTATGTAAATCAGGTGATAGTGATCCAAACAAACGGAAAAATATTCTGCTCATCAACAATAAAGACCTTACATTCTCAGATCAGGCTCACAATTATGGACTTGATGATGATTCATACTCAACACAAGCTGCATTCTTCGACTTTGATCGAGATGGTGACCTTGATTTATTTTTGTTGAATCATTCTCTCCTGCAAATATCAAATGCGTTCGATATCACGAACAAAAATTCAACAGTGCGATTTGCGCATGTAGGAAATAAATTCTATCGCAATGACCTCGGTCATTTCACCGATGTGAGCGACTCCGTTGGAGTCTTTGGTCCGGCATCAAACTATGGTCTGGGAGTAAGCATATCAGATTTTAACAATGATGGCTGGCCCGATCTGTATTCCGGAAGTGATTATACAGGACGTGACCGACTTCTTATTAATAATCATGGAACGATATTTAATGATTCCATTTATGAAATGCTTAGCCATACTTCGAAATTCACGATGGGCACCGATGCTGCTGACATTAATAACGATGGACTTAGTGATCTCATTACACTTGATATGCTGCCGGAGGATAACAAGCGACAGAAACTTTTGTTGGGTGCCGATAAGTATAATGTATTTAATCAGATGGTTGAAAGTGGCTTACACTCCCAATACATGCGTAACATGCTTCACCTCAATATGGGCAATGGTTCGCTTAGTGAAATAGGACAACTGGCAGGTATCTCTGACACCGACTGGAGTTGGGCTCCCCTGATTGCTGATTTTGATAATGATGGAAACCCTGACATTTTTATTTCGAATGGATTTAAAAGAGATTTAACAAACAGCGACTTTGCCAAATATCATGCTCACCAGGAAATCGAGAAAGCTCGTACTGAAGGTAAACAAATCAGCAAGCTGGAACTGATTGAGAAATTTCATGAGAACAAAATTCATAATTACATCTTCCAGGGAAATGGCGACCTGACCTTTACCAACAAAGTAGTCGATTGGGGATTTGTCGAACCTACCTTATCCAACGGTGCAGCCTATGGCGATTTGGATAATGATGGTGACCTTGACCTTGTAATGAATGAACTCAATGATGTTGCAGCTGTGTATGAGAATCATTCGAATACACATACGAATAATCATTTTCTAAGAATCAAACTTCAATGCCTCCGGCAAAATAAGGAAGGTATCGGTGCACGCGTTAATGTTTATGCCGGAGGTCAGCTGCACATGAAAGAACAATTTCCAGTTCGGGGCTTCCAATCCTCTGTTGACCCGACATTGCATTTCGGGTTAGGTAAAGCTGATAGGATTGATTCTGTTATTGTTCGTTGGCCCAATGGTTTGATTCAGAAAAAGACAAACATTAAGGCTGATCAGTTATTGGTAATTCAGGAAGAGAAAAATCTAAAACCGATCAAGCCTGACAACGTTGTTTCTTATTTTTCAAAGAGCACGAGTATAATTGATTTCAAACATCATGAAAATACATTTGTAGATTTTGATGTGCAGTCGCTATTGCCACGCGAATATTCTACAATGGGACCAGCATTAGCATTAGGTGATGTTAATGGCGACGGATTGAAAGATGTATATATCGGTGGAGCCAAAGGACAAACCAGCGTATTGTTTCTCAAGAATAACACAGGAACATTAAAACAGATGATTCAGCCAGCGTTTGAGATTGATAAAGAAAGTGAAGATGTTGACGCTGTTTTTTTCGATGCTGACAACGATAAAGATTTGGATCTGTATGTCGTTAGCGGAGGTTATGAATTTCAAAAAGATGATCCATTGCTACAGGATCGTTTATACATGAACGATGGAAATGGGAAGATGACAAAGACATCTTTGCCATTGGAGGCAATAAGCGGTTCGTGTGTGAGGCCATCTGATTTTGATCGTGATGGTGACACGGATTTGTTTATCGGAGGACGGATTTCTCCCGGCCGATACCCTGAGATCCCCGAAAGTCAGATTTTAGTGAATGATGGTAAAGGACATTTTACAACAGCGAAGCTTGACGAATTAAAGTCACGGGGCATGGTTACTGATGCTTGCTGGGTTGACTTGAATCATGATGGCATGGACGATTTGATTGTAGTAGGAGAATGGATGACGCCGGAAATACTGATTAACAGTCACGGCAAATTTAAGAGAGCAACAAAAGATTATATTCATAAACCTATGGAGGGTTGGTGGAACTGTATCACAGCAAACGACATGGATGGCGATGGCGATATTGATTTCATGTTAGGTAACGCCGGATTAAATAACCAGGTAAAAGCTAATCGTGAGCATCCGGCAACATTGGTCTACGATGACTTTGATAAAAACGGATCAATTGATCCCATACTTTGTTACTACATACAAGGAAAATCTTTTCCCTACGCTTCACGTGATGAATTGCTGGAGCAGCTTCCTTCCTTTAGAAAACGATTTACAAATTATGAGTCATATTCGGATGCTACCATTGACAACATACTTACCTCTGAAGAGATCTCACATTCAAAGAAGTTGTCTATGGTAGAGATGAGAAGTTGTTATCTTCGAAATGATGGTGATTCACTCATGAGTATTCCGATGCCTGTAGAGATGCAGATCGCACCAGTGTTTGCATTGGCAGTGACAGATATTAATGGTGATGGTAAACAAGATATAATCACAGGAGGAAATTTATCCGCGACACGTTCACGTACCGGTAAGATGACGGGTAATACTGGTTTTGTTTTCTTAGGTGATGGCAAAGGGAATTTCAGTTTTGTCTCTCCCATGCAAACCGCACTTCGCTGTATTGGAGACGTGAGGAAACTAATATTCGATAATGACCGGATTTTTATAGCGAATAATAATGCAGGTGTGCAATGTTATATTCTGAATAAAAAACCTTCTAACGAATAAGTGCAAATACCATAACGTAAAACAAAATACATCAAACTTTGATTTGGGTGCGATATCAGGTGAATGTATATGACTGTGGACAGTGGACTATCGACGGTCGACTGATAACAAAATCTCACTTTCTTTTATTCTTTTCTCTACCAACATCAAATCAATACCTCTTCTTTAACATTTTGTCATCATCATAAATATTTTAGCACGCTACCTTTAAGGCTGATAATAAAAATTAGGCTGATG
>DATCRE010000630.1:0-3774 GCA_036569145.1 Cyclobacteriaceae bacterium | reverse complement strand
TTATAAAATCTGTGCCGATAAGGTCTATAAAACTAAAACCGTATCAAAAGTTTACGACCAGAGCGTACCGCGAGATTTAACCAAAGTATTATCGAAGGTTGATATTTATAACTATCAGGGAAGTGGTTTAGTCTCCTATACATCAACGTACAATGAACAAAACCCATCATCAAAAGTGGATACATACACATCGTACGTAACCGATCCGGCTTTCGCGAATACATCCTCTTCACCAACCGCCTCGGCACAGGCTATAGTCGACATGAGAAACAAACACCAGGTTAATGTGCCGGTGGAGAAGAAGACGTTTTATGTTGAAGGAACACAGTCCGTGCAGGGTTCAACGGTGGTTTACAAATATGCGACAACATCATCTATCGTTAAGCCCTATCAGGTACTCGGTTTGGCCAAACCTTCCAGCACTTATATAACACCGAAGATCGATAATGGCACATTTGTAATAGACCCCAACTTGCGAGTACTTCATACTTATGATAGTTATGATAGTAAAGGAAACATCCTTTTGCAAACGGCGTTGGATGGCACGGTTACTAAGTACATCTGGGACTCGTATAATCAGGTTTCGAATTCTATTATCAATCCGGGTACTGATCAGCAAGGAAACTTGTATGGTTATCGACAACTGATCGGCATTTCATCTATAACCGATCCTAACGCTGTAAAAACTTTTTATGAATATGATGGGACTAACCGACTAACGGTATCAAAAGATAATAACAGTAATATTATGAATCGGTATCGCTACCATATCAAGGGTGAAATGGAATCGTTAACCGCTTCTATAACGGCTTCGGGTATACTTGTGACAGGTGGTAACGCTTATCTTAGTTCTTCTGTCGATACTCGCGATTATAACGATATTCAATATACCTGGGACTTTGGTGATGGTCAGACTGCTACCACCACGTCAGTAGGTATTTCTCACGTTTATGCTACTGCTGGTACGTTTAATGTTTCATTGAAAAAATCACATCCTGAATATGGAACTGCAACGGCCACCAAACAAGTACAAATAAGTCCTGCGGTAAAAGTAAGTGTATGTGCAAAAGGCCCGGCGTGGGTCGATTACTGTAGTACCAACGGTAGCACGTTTGTGGAGAAATACGGCACATGTGGAACTGCTACAAGTACAACACTGATAGCGACACCCACCGGAGGTTGTGGCACGATAACGTATGAATGGCAAATACAAGGCGCTGGTGGCACATGGTCTACTTTTGGAACTACAGCAACGGTAGCTGCACCTGCTGCATTTTCAAATAAAACGATTGGCACTTATAATGTCAGATGTATTGCTACTGATTCGTGTGGCCTTCCGGTTACATCTTCTGTAATAGTTCTTAATGTTCTTAGTCTTTGCAAATAGCTTTACACTATGAGATTATATATTTCCATTATTCTGTATTTACTCGCTGGCTTTTGTCAGATTATATTTGCCCAGCAAGTTGTAACAGTTAACCAGGTCGAGCTGAAATCTTACCCCGATGTACCAACATCCTATATTGTCAACACAACCAGTAAACTTGTTGCTCCATTTAACTTTAAGCCTTCAACGGCTACACCTACATTTTTTTTAAGAGGTAATACACAAGCCAGTACAATACCGACAGACAAAAACTTTGTGCGGGTTGAAACCATGCTGGATAAGGTCTCTACCAATACGGATGCCTCTAATTTATCCGTTGATAAGAAAACTACATCGTATGAATATTTTGACGGGCTTGGACGTTCGGTAGAGAAAGTCAATGTAAAAGGAAGTCCATCACAAAATGATATAATTTCTTATAGCGTTTACGATGCGTTCGGAAGACAACCTAAGCAGTATATGCCATACACATACACTAGTGGCAACGGTGCTTTCCGTGATGGTGCGACGAGTGAGCAAACAACGTTCTATCAAACTCCACCTTCAGGTGTTGCGGGTGATGCAGAACCTTTTTCTGTAACGGACTTTACCAACCCCCTTGTAAAAAGTTATGGAGCAGGTGCTGACTGGCATGCAGCATCAAAGAATAAATTTTCGCAAACCATTAACATGGTTAACGTTGCTAACGAGGTACTGCAATGGACTTATACCGGAACAGGATTTCCGACAACGTCAGGTACATACGCTGCAAATTTATTGGGAGTAACGCAGACAACAGATGAAGGTGGGCTGGTAAAAAAATCGTATAAAAATTTTAAAGGACAGGTAATACTTGATCGCACTGGCGATGGAACAAACTGGCACGACACCTATTACATCTATGATGTCTATGGTAGTGTAATGTATATCATTCCGCCGGAAGCTGTTTCAAGATTAAGTGAATATGCAGCGGGACAACAAGCATTTCTCGACCGTTGGGCTTTTCAATATCAGTATGACAATTACCAGCGCACCACAGGCGTGAAAGTTCCGGGCGCTGATTGGGTGTACCTGATGTATGATAAATGGGACAGACTGGTCTTAACACAGGATGGGAACTTACGCTTAACAAACAAATGGTTATTCACCAAGTATGATTTATTCAACAGGCCTATTATTACAGGTTTTACCACCGGAACACAAGCCTCTCTTCAAACAGCACTTGATGCCGTAACTGTTCATAATGAAACGCGATTGATTAGTTCTATTGGATACACGAACAATGCTTTCCCGACACACGCTGAAGCTGATTTGCTTACCATCACGTATTATGATGATTATAATTTTAAAGGATACAGTGACTGGACATCCAGTTTCAATTTTGTTCAGGAGACTGGATTTGCCCAGACAACAGATTTATTATCAACAACAACTGTAAAAGGTAAAGTAACAGGTTCCAAAACAAAAAATTTAAGTACAGGTACGTGGCTTAAAACGATAACGTACTATGATAAGAAATATAATGCTGTACAGACTATTGGTGATAACCATTTGTCAGGTATAGACAGGGTGACAAACTCAATTGATTTTGCAGGAAGGTTAATAAAAAGTTTGTCAGTACATACGAGTAGCACGACATCTTCACTTACTATACTTAAAGAGTTAACCTATGACCACGCCAGCAGATTGGCAAATACATATCATACCATTAACGGCGGAACGCGTGTATTGTTATCATCAAACAAGTATAATGAATCGGGACAGTTAATTGAAAAGAACATTCATTCAACAGATGGCGGTACAACGTTTCTTCAATCACAGGACTATCGCTATAACATTCGTGGTTGGCTAACACAGATTAATAACAGCACACTCAGTAAAGATGACATAACAAACAATGATACCAACGATCTGTTTGGTATGGATATTATTTATAACCAGGAGCAGGTAAGTGTTAATGGTGCGAACTCTACGCCGTTGTATAATGGAAATATTTCGGCCATACGTTGGAGTAAGAATATTTTAAAGAATACGTCTGCTACTTCTGATCAAAACATTTACAGTTATAAGTATGATACATGGAACCGACTTTCCATGTCCAGCTTTGCACAAAAATCATTAGGCACATGGAGTAATTTTGTTGGTGGAGCGGACGAAAATTTAACGTATGACAATAATGGAAATATTGCTACCCTGCAACGAAAAGCAATTTTCGGAGATGGAGCCAATCTGAAAGTTTTTACGATTGATGATCTTGCTTATCGCTATGAATTAAAGACCTCGCTGGGCGATGCTGCTAATACTGCTTATAGCAACAGACTGCTGAACGTATATGACAACTCTACTTTTTATGCAAATGATAATCCTGATAATGGATTTACAGAAGCAAGCCGGACAAAGACGAATAC
>DATCRE010000629.1:0-4313 GCA_036569145.1 Cyclobacteriaceae bacterium | reverse complement strand
ATTATCAATGCGTGGTGCGCGGTAACTTTCATTGTGATAAACTAACACTTTAGCAGGAGAAGCATTCGTAGTTTTAATAAGGATATCCTGTTTGTTATCACCATCGAAATCAGCAACTACAGGCGATTCAGAATAGGGTGTACCGAGATTTTCAGCATAGGGAATACTTGCTAAAAAAGAAGTAGCATCAAGCACACCTGTTGAGGAAACATTTTCGAGAATACCCAGATCAGTGCTGCCACTCAAAATTAAATCCAGCTTACCATCACCATTAATGTCGCCAGCAACTAATTCACTTGTGGCTTCATTTGCGGCAACTGTTGAGGTGATCACGATGGATGAAGAGAAAGCCGTAGCATCAAAAGTACCTCCTGCATAAATATTTTTTCTGATCTCAACATCTGTAAAAGATTTAGGCCAACCTATATCGGCTTTGCTATCATTATCAAGATCAGCAACAACAGGTCTGCCGTTAGCAGTATTTGCTAACACAAAGGGCGTTGCCATAGAGAGAGCTCCAGCCGTTGACGTATTTTTAAATATGGTAACGGATCCGGCTTCCACCACAACATCAATCAGCTTATCACCATCTAAATCGCCAGTGGTAATATGGCCGCCGCAAGTATATACATTGCCAAACGTTGCGAACGCAGCAAAATCAATAGTGCCTGGTATGCTAAGATTTTCATAGATATAAAGTCTGTCGCCCGTGGCGCAATTGTTATTGAACACTGCAAGAATCTCTGGTCTTCCATCACCGTCGATATCAGCAGCAGTAATAGGTCCGTCGGAGTAAGAGTATCCCAGCAACTGCAGAGGAGCAGCAAATGAAATATTTCCCACGGTGCTTGTGTTATGAAAAACAGAAACGAAAGCACTACCTGTAGCACTTGAAACAGCAACATCCAGTTTGCCATCACCATCAAAGTCGGCCAGTGTAACAAAGCCTTTTACATTCGGATTTACACAGTCGAATGAAACTTTTGGAAAAAAAGAAGCAGTCGTAATGTCGCCAGTAACGCCAGCATTTCTTAACACACTGAATTTGTGTTGCCCCGAGCTGCCACCTTCTCCTGCTACAATATCATTCAATCCATCACCATCAATGTCGCCAACGGCTGCTGTGCCGGTTGTAGTTTCTAGATCAAAAGTGACAACAGGTCCCATGGTGGCGTGTATAATTTGTCCTCCATAATCCTTGTTGTTATCGAAAAGTGGTTGGAATGGAATGACCGATGAAGCTTCAAGACCTGTTGAAAGATTCACAACAGTGATGGGTGCATACTGAGCTCCCTTCGGAACCTGTACAACTAATTGTGTTGCTGAAGCAGAGGTAACGGTTGCTTTTACACCACCAAAGTAAACAGTGTTGTTAGCAGCCGTGGCATTGAAATTATTTCCCTTGATTGTTACAGAAGCAACTGAAGGCACTCCGCTTGTTGGTAAAAAAGAAGTGATGGAGGGTGGAGTTCCTAATGTTGTTGCATTCAGCACAACGTTGTCTAACCGGCCGGAGTATGTGCCCGAAAAATTTCCAATGAACTGTGATCGTATTCGAAGTGAAGTAATATTTGAAAGAACTGTTTTTATATCATTATAGGTGGTAGCTAAGCCTGTAAGACTTGAGGTTTTCCATCCGGTTTCATTGAGTAGCACCGAGTATGATGACCATGATGAAGTGCCGGGAAAAGACGAAAGCGGATAAAAGATAGACAAGCCACCGCCGGTAATGATTACCTCAGCCGTGGTTACATCTGTTCCACTTAATGATTGTTGTAAATCAAACGTCAGTGTTTTGTTATACGAAAGACTGTGGTTGCCGAGAAATTTTGCGGGCGCATCGAAGTATCGGTCGGCATAAAAGTAATAGGGTGTTGGCAATGCGCTGGATAATTCAACCGAGATATAACCTCCGGGATTTCCGCCAGTGCTATTAAAAGTAGGAGTGTAACTCTGGCTTGCGCCAATGACAATGGTAGACCATCCGTCAGCACTGGAACTAAAATCGCTGGTAATTTGCGCTTTTGCACAAAAGCAGAATAGGCAAAGAAGAGTGAGGAGAATTTTTTGATGCATATCGGGCAATTTCGTTACATGCAGAAATCAGTTCTAATGATTACAGAAATGCTTAAATAAAATGCCCTGCGTTACTTTCTATAAAAAATTTCCCTATATTTTACATCATTTCTGGTAACAAACTTACATACTTATCCGGAAAGATAAGGTAACATTTTACGTTTTTGAGATTTTGAGAAAGGAAAATTGTGAACTATTCCGGCTCTACCTCTTTAGATGAAGAGCGAAAGAGAAGAGCGAACTTTAAAACCGGGTTTCAGCAATTTAATTAATTGCGTAGTTTTGAACACTTTTTAAGCTTACATGGCCGAAAACACCTATAAATCAAATACATTCAAGAAACCTGAAAAGGAAAAGAAAAGCAAGACCACTAAAACCAAGTTCAAGCTTGACTTTCTGAAAGATCCACGCTTTAAACTGGCGATGGGATTTGTATTTATGATCGTTGGCGTATATCTGTTCTTTGCTCTTCTGTCATACCTGTTTACTGGCAAAGCAGATTTTAGTGAAGTCGGAAACCAGGAAGGTATGAGTGATATGATCCAGGCCCTGCGCGAAAAAGTGATTCATAACTGGCTGGGACTTTATGGCGCCGTGATCTCACATTATTTTATCTTCAGATGGTTTGGTATCGCCGCGTTTTTTATTCCACCATTCCTTTTTGTTTTAGGATTTAAGATTGTCTTTAACCGCGAGTTGCTTCGCCTGTTTCAATATACTGTATTTTCTATTTTCTCCGGCTTGTGGTTGTGCCTGTTGCTTGGCTACATGACGCAGATAAATGATGGCGCGAGCGAGTGGAGTTTTCTTGGAGGCGGACTTGGCTATCACCTTGCCGTACTGAGTGATGGTATGTTTGGCTGGGGAACATTCCTCATTTTGATTCTCTCGTTGTTTATCTTCATTATATTCTATTTCAACATAACAGCTATTCCATTATTTCAACCCAAAGACCCCAAGCCAATGGGTGTTGATGCGCTTATACCTGAAGAGCAGGAAGAGGAAGGTACAGTTTCAGCTTATACGGATGATAAGGATAACTGGCCTGAGAAAAATAATGCAGAGAAGGAAGTTATACCAGACCCTGTTCTTATTACAGCGCCTGAAGTTATCAAGCCATCCAACGAAGTTAAACTTGAAGTAGAAGTAACGCAGCCCGTAAAGCAAGAAGCGAAGGCTGAACCTGTTTTTATTGTTGAAGAACAATTAGAAACAGATGAGCTTGCCGAGAAACTGGTAGAAGAGCAAGGCGTTTACGATCCAACACTTGATTTAAGCAGCTATAAGTTTCCAACGCTGGAGTTGCTGAATGAATACGAATCAAGTAAAGCAGGGGTAACGCAGGAAGAACTCAATCAGAACAAAGATAAGATTGTTGCCACGCTGGTAAACTTCAAGATTGGCATACAAAGCATTAAGGCTACCATCGGGCCAACGGTAACGTTATACGAAATTGTTCCTGATGCCGGTATTAAAATCTCACGAATCAAGAACCTTGAAGATGATATTGCCCTGAGCTTAGCGGCGCTGGGTATTCGTATTATTGCACCCATTCCAGGTAAAGGTACTATTGGTATTGAAGTGCCGAACAAGAACCGTGAGATGGTGAGCATTCGTTCTGTATTTGCTACACCGGGTTTCAGCAAGACAGATAAGGAATTGCCTATTGTAATGGGTAAAACCATTTCTAACGAAGTGATGGTGATTGACCTTGCCAAGATGCCTCACTTGCTGGTGGCTGGTGCTACGGGTCAAGGTAAATCTGTCGGACTAAATGTTATTCTTACTTCATTACTTTATAAGCGACATCCATCACAATTGAAGTTTGTACTTGTCGATCCAAAGAAAGTTGAGATGTCGCTCTTCAGCAAGATTGAAAGACATTACCTGGCTAAGCTTCCCAATAGCGAAGAAGCTATTATTACTGATACAAAGAAAGTTGTACACACACTCAACTCACTTTGTATTGAAATGGAAAACCGCTATGAAATTCTGAAAGACGCGGGCACCAGGAATTTAAAAGAATACAACGCGAAGTTTGTAGCGCGTAAACTTAATCCAAAAGAGGGGCACAGATTCCTACCATACATTGTATTAGTGATAGATGAGCTCGCCGACTTGATGATGACAGCTGGCAAGGAAGTGGAAACACCTATTGCCCGCCTGGCACAGTTGGCCCGTGCTATTGGCATTCATTTGGTGGTGGCAACGCAACGTCCATCAGTAAATGTTATCAC
>DATCRE010000628.1:0-2963 GCA_036569145.1 Cyclobacteriaceae bacterium | reverse complement strand
AGACCTTTAATGTAGTCTAATACCTTGTCGGCTTGAACCTGATCAAGTGAATCTAATGACTCCATGATCTGATGTTTTTTATTGAAGTTTGTCATAAATGTAGTGGTTAAATGACACTACTAATAACGGAAAATTAAGAGGTGATGTTCAAGCCGGACGACATCAATTAATAGGAATAAAACACAGAGGTAATATTGATCTCGAAATGTGACAAAAGGGAGATCCCAACTTTACAGTTATAATCACACTTAACTAAAAAAACACTCTCTAAACCAAGGTTCAGTAGAGTGTTTAATTTAGTTTCTAGTTCAGAAAGCCAACTATCCTCACTAGGTAAGTTTTAAGAGAGAGGGTATAAAGGGTCCTTTTAACTTGGCCGTAACTAAAAAAATGCTTTTCGTCTGGGCTAATTCTCACCCATTAGTTCAATCTATCATTATCCGAAAGCAAGCTAATCCATTCTTTATCGGGTTCAGGTTTAACCTTTTCATTGATGATCTCGGCAAGAGAGCTATCGACCTCTTCCATTGCCATCATCGCTGCTACGCCTAAAGCATGACCCAGATACTCGGTTTTCTCATCAACATATTCATCTGATAGAAATATGACTGGAGTGTTTTTATTAACAGAACTTGTTCTTACAGAACGAACTAATTCAAAACCGGTAACCATAGGCAGGTTTGTACTACAAATGATGAGATCGAAGGATTCAACTCGAGCTGCCAGAAGCCCATCCAGGCCCGAGCTGGCGTAACGAATTATTGATTTGTCGTTGAGTACAGATTTAATGTGATCTGTAACTTCCTCCTGCCTATGGACTACCAAAATTTTCATCGACATCGTTACGTCCTGTTAAACATTAAACTTCCTAAACCTTTCGGCTATGAAGGTCGTCTAAAGTTTTAACAGTTTGACCAAAGGAAAATGTGGCGATGCACATTTGAGCAAAGAATATTTGCTAAAATCTTGGTCTAAAGCAGAAATATCGAGGTTATTGAGAAATTGTCAGGATTCAGAATAGGTAAAACCACTCATAAAAATGAGTAAAAGTACCTATGATTAAAAATGCAATATTTATGACATGATGCCTATCTGGTAGGCATAGTGAACCAGCCCAATCGTATTTTTTACACCCAGCTTTTTCATTATGGTAGCTCTGTGATTTTCAATGGTACGTTCGCTAACAAAAAGCTTCTCAGCAATTTGTTTGCTGGAGAGCTCACGGCATACTAACTGAACAATTTGTTTTTCGCGATCAGTCAAATCGTCATTAGAAAAATTGGGGCGCTGGGCTTTTACATTTTTACGAAGAATAGTAACTACCCATTCATTATGGTAGAAATCTTTTTCAATGACTGAGTGAATGGCTCTCTCAAGTTCATCGGGCTCGGTGTTCTTAAGCAAAAAAGCATGAGCTCCCATTTCCATCATGTGGAGTACATAACGGTCGCTATCATGCATAGTAAGCACAATGATTTTAACATCCGGATATTTTTCAAGAATGTGCTCACAGGTTTCTGCCCCATCCATAATTGGCATTTGAAGATCAACAATAGCAACATCAGGCACTTCGTTCTTCATTAAGGCCAGCAGATCCTGTCCATTTTCAGCATCTTTTACTTCACTAACGTACTTAAATGTACGCAACAGGTTTACCATAGCTTTTCTAAAGAGCGTGTGGTCATCAGCTATGTAAACTTTAATCTTTTGTTTCATGGTTAATTATAAATCGAGAAGCGTTAATGATATTTTGCTTCCCTTCGTGCGCTGCATTTCAAATTCTAACTTTGCATTTAACAAGCTTGCCCTGTTTTCTATACTGTATAAGCCAAGGCCTTTTCCAAAACGTTTATCATTCTTTTGATCATTAAAATTAAATCCTACTCCATCATCTTCAACTTCCAGGCGAAAAGCTGATCCGCCAATAAGACTGACGTTAACTACTGATGCCTTGGAATGCTTTACTGCATTATTTAAAAGCTCTTGTACGATACGATAAATGAGTAATTCTTTGTTCTTATCCAGTATAGGTATTTGTTCCTGTTCCTGAAATTGAATTGGTAATTGTGAAGCTCCCTGAACGCGATCGCAAAGTTCCTTTAATGCCTGCGCCAAACCAAATTTTTCGAGGGTTGAAGGCATTAAATCCCTACTTATTTGCCTAACGGAAGATATGGTCTCATCTAACATCTCCTTTGTTTCGTCAATGCTATGAGAATCTGGCAGCGTTCTTCCTAATGTGGAAATGCCCATGCGGATAGCAGACAACATACCCCCGATACTGTCGTGAAGTTCGCCTGCAAGCTTTCGCCTTTCGCTTTCTTGTGATTCTAAAGTGGCTTGCATCATTTTCTGTTGATAGTCTATCTCCAGCTTCTGACGTTTCACCTGCTCCTGGATCATCCTTTTTTGATAAAAAACCATGAAAAGTACAATGGCAATAGCTAGTAGTAGCATGCCAACAGTGCCAACTGCAATCAGGAGGGCGATTTGATATTCCGAAGATCCAGCCATAAAGCAACAATAATCATGAATCCCTCAATGATTCCTAAAATATTATGAATGGTCCAATATACTAATAGGTTGTTATTTAACACATTTACGAGGTAAGAAGTAAAGACAAAAAGGAAAAGATTTCCTGAAAAATAAATAATATGACCCGAGTTGAGCCAGAACATTGGAAGTCTTTGCAGTTGGGTGGTGGGTAGTTCCTTTAATAGCCAATAAAAGTAATAAAGAGAAAAAATGATAACCAGTATGGATTCTGCTATCAAAGTGTATGTATTGATGGATGACTTTTGATAAAAGAGCAGGTTGATCATGCCAAAAATAAAAAAGCAGACATTTACGATCAGAAAAATCATTCTGTTCTTTCGGCCTAAAGCATAAAAATAAATTAGAGTGATTAATGGAAATGAAACCAGGCGATAAACTGATGATGCATAGTTGGGATTGATTTTTAA
>DATCRE010000627.1:0-4053 GCA_036569145.1 Cyclobacteriaceae bacterium | reverse complement strand
GGGATATTCAGTGTGTCCTTAAAAAATAAAAATTAAGAAACATATGAAATTTGAAATGCTCGACAAGAAGATGCGAGCCTTTGAAGAGAACCTCAATCAATTTGTTCTTCCGGAGGTTTATATCGTAGCTCGACTGGATGGGCGTGGCTTTACTCGACTAACCAAAGAATTGCTCCTGCTTGAAAAACCATTCGATGAAACCTTTCGTGATGCAATGATTGAAACGGTATCGCATCTAATGAACTGCGGATTTAAAATAACTTACGGCTATTATCAAAGTGATGAGATATCAATCTTGTTTGATAAAAATGAAAACGGATTCGCGCGAAAGATCCGTAAACTTCTTTCTATTCTGTCTGGGGAAGCAAGCGCAAAATTTACCAGCCAGATGGGCGCGATGGGAGTTTTCGACTGTAGAATTATTCCATTGCCAACAGAGGAACTTGTTGTAGATTATTTTCGATGGAGGTCAGAGGACGCAAGTAGAAATGCATTGAATGCATGGTGCTATTGGACACTGAGAAAGAATGGTGCAAGTGTGGCAGAAGCTACAAAGAAACTTGAAGGAAAATCTGTAGCATACAAGAATCAGTTTCTTTTTGAAAATGACATTAACTACAATGATCTTCCCGCTTGGCAAAAGAGAGGCATAGGTTTTCGGTATGAGACAGTCGAGACTTCGGCTGTTAACCCAAAGACCGAAAATATTGTATCAACTAGTAGAAAAAAATTGAATGTGGAAATGACTCTTCCATTACACGTTGAGTATGAGTCAATGATTAAAGAGATATTAGTGAATTCAAATTATGAATAAGAACATTACCCTTTATAGACCAACGGGTGCAGAAGAACTCGCCCTAATCATAGACAGTGGAATGAAAAGATTTCCACCGCTACTTTACTGGCAACCAATTTTTTATCCAGTACTGAATTTTCAGTATGCAGCAGAAATCGCTGAACGCTGGAATATGGGCGATCCGGAATCTGATGACGTGGGGTTTGTCACGGAATTCGAAATTCCAGAAAATTACTTTAAGACGTTTTCGATCCAAACAGTAGGGCTTGAACACCTCCAGGAGTTTTGGGTTCCTGCTGAAGAGTTGGAGAATTTCAATGACAAAATTGTCAATGGCATTAAGGTTTGTAAATATTTTTTTGGAAACAAATTCATCATGCCCGAGAAAATCAGAAACGTGCTAAACTTAAAATATCCTGACTGAATGGTCAGGATAACTTTGCTCTATGAAAACAACAGTATTCTCGAAAAATATTTTTTTAATTGATAACTTTTGGTCGATTGAAAAATGTGATCAGTTCATAGCTAAATCAGAAAGTAAGGGATATGAAGCCGCGACCATTTAAACCGAAACCGGACCTCGTATCGTAGATCATATACGTAATAACAACCGCGTCTTGTATAAGGACCTTGCACTCGCACAAGAACTGTGGAAGGAGCTTGCCCCGCATGCTCCTAAATCCATTGGAGATTCTGAGTCTATCGGACTGAATGAGTTATTCCGATTTTATCGGTATCAGCCAGGTCAACAATTTAGAAAGCATTGGGATCAGAGTTACATTCGAAATAGTCAAGAGGCAAGTTATTATACTTTCATGATCTACCTGAACGATAATTTTAAAGGTGGGGAAACCAGATTTAATGATTTGGTTGTTGCACCTAAAAAAGGTTCCGCGTTAATCTTCTATCATTACCTTGAGCACGAAGGAGCTGAGGTGATAGCGGGTATAAAGTATGTTTTGAGGACTGATATCATGTTTCGACTGAAAAGTTCAGAGAAATAACATCCTACGCAAAAAGACTGCGCACATCGGCTATAACATTGTATCATAAAGTTGTAGCTGTGAAAGAAATCATTCTCGAAAAACTCAAATCTATAGAACGTCAATTTGATGTAAGGATACTGTATGCGTGCGAGTCTGGAAGCAGGGCCTGGGGCTTTGCATCTCCAGATAGCGATTATGACGTGCGTTTTATCTACGTTCACAGAACGGATTATTATCTTTCAATTGATGATCAGCGTGATGTAATCGAGCTTCCAATTAATGACGTTCTTGATATCAATGGATGGGAATTGAGGAAAGCACTTAGACTTTTTAGGAAGTCTAACGCACCTCTTTATGAATGGTTACAGTCACCGATAGTTTATGCCTTAGATTCGACTTTTGTCGAGGAGATGAAGACACTAATGTCCAGTAATTTTTCGTCGAGGGCAGGGATGCATCATTATCTCAGTATGTCAAAAACTGTTTTTAAAAGTGAGTTATCTGGTGAAATGGTAAAGCTGAAGAAATACTTTTATGCGCTCCGTCCGATTCTTGCGGCTAAGTGGATAGCAGATTTGGAATCCGTTCCTCCGATGGATTTTAAGAGTTTGAGTATGTTAATGCCTGAGCGCGTTAATATTCTAGTAGATGAGTTACTTTTCATAAAAGCAAAAGTTGATGAAAGTTTTCTGATCAAAAAGAATTTGGAGCTTAATGGTTTTATTGAAGAATGTATGCATTACTGTGAAGCTGAAGTTCCATTGGCTAATACAAATAGCAACAGCAATGATGTAGAGCTTAATAAACTGTTTAAAAAATCTATTGCATGACACTAAACGAGCTTCAAAATAATTCGTCACATCTCTTACTGAAATGTATTAGTGGGAGCCAGGCTTATGGCTTGGCTCTTCCACATTCTGATACTGATATCAAGGGTGTTTTTATTCAGCTAAAGAATGAGTATTACGGATTGACTTATGTAGATCAGATCAACAATGAAACGAATGATATCATGTATTACGAGATCAAAAAGTTTGTTGAACTGCTTTTGAAGAACAACCCGAATATTCTTGAATTGCTGAGCATTCCTGAGGATTGTGTATTGCATCGTCATCCGGTTATGAATTTATTTAAACCTGAAATGTTCTTGTCGAGATTATGCAATCAGACATTTGGTCAATATGCGTATGCCCAGATTAAAAAAGCACGTGGCCTGAATAAAAAAATCCTCAATCCTCTGGATAGAAAGAGAAAGACTATTGTCGACTTTTGCTATGTGGTGAAAGGTCAAGGTTCAATTCTTGTTCAGGAATGGCTTACAGAACACAATTATGTTCAGGAAGATTGCGGTCTTGTAAGAATTGACCACATGAAAGATATGTATGCGGTTTTTCATCAATCTCAATCAGATCGAAAGTTTTCTGGGATCTTTTCCGGAGAAGATGCGGATGAGGTTTCGCTTAGCTCCGTTCCGGAAGGACTACAATCAAAATGTATTCTATATTTTAACAAGGATGGCTATTCCGTGTACTGCAAAGAATACCGTCAGTATTGGGAATGGGTTGAACTACGGAATGAAGAACGTTATGAAAACACCGTAAGTCATGGTAAGAACTACGATGCCAAAAACATGATGCATGTATTTCGCTTGCTGAACATGGCTGAGGAAATTGCACGATACAAGAAAGTAAATGTTAGGCGACCTGAGAGAGAATTATTGCTGAAGATTCGGGCTGGTGAGTTTTCGTATGAGGATTTATTGCAGCAGGCAGAATGTAGGATAAAAACAATCGATGAGCTTTTTGACAGATCCGACTTACCAAGTCTTCCCAATGTTTTACCAGCGGAAATTCTATTGTGCCAAATTCGGGAAGAAATTTATCGACCGAGATAAGATTTCCTTATGGATAATTTTACAAGTCAGATTCAGAAACAATGAACAGCATTGTATTAGCAAATTTCAGTAAAAGTCAAAGATCCTGAGAGTTGTAAAAAGATGATTATTGGTAATATTCGGATAATATAACCATGAAAATAGTTGCAGAAGGGACAGGAACAGTTACCGTTTTGCCTTATTGATCGACCATGCGCCACGTTTAAGCATCAGATTAGAATAGTGTAAGTTCAATGTATTACCATCTTTGTAATAAACACGCCATGCGGTATCACGAATGTCAAACTCTTTTACAAACAGATGATATACCAGTCGTGGCACAGAGACTACCCTCTTCTTTCCATTCTTAGCCATGCAGACAGAAGTACTTCCAGGTA
>DATCRE010000626.1:0-4464 GCA_036569145.1 Cyclobacteriaceae bacterium | reverse complement strand
GACAAGCGTGAAGAGCTTTACAATATTTATTTAAACGAAATGAAAAATCAGCCAGTACCGTTTGTAGAAATTCGTGGTGAACGTGAACTTCGCAGGCAAATTGCCGTTGAGGCTACTACAAAGTTATTGCAAGTTAAATGATAAACGCTAACCCTGCTCCCACCGGAGCTTATGCTGCCTTACAAATACGCGACTACAGATCTTTTATTTTTGCCCGATTATCTATTACGCTTGCCTTGCAAATTCAGGCTACTGTTGTTGGCTGGCAAGTCTATGAAATAACACATGATGCACTATCACTTGGTTTGATTGGCTTGGCCGAAGCAATACCTGCTATTGCTGTTTCTTTATACGCCGGTCACATTGCTGATATTATCGAACGAAAGAAAATAATAATCTTTACGATCTCTCTGCTATTATTCTGTTCAGCAGCGCTTTTGTTTTTTACATTACAACCCAACGGATTACTGTTAACCTTTGGCGCTGTTCCTATTTATGCTGTAATATTTATAAGTGGTCTGGCACGCGGGTTTCTTTCGCCTGCAACTTTTTCTTTTATGCCACAGCTTGTGCCACGCAATTTGTATACTAATGCCATTACATTAAATAGCACGTTCTGGCAAGCCGCCGCTATTGTAGGACCTATGTTAGCCAGCGGCATTTATATTTTATTCAGACTTACCGGTGCATATATTGCCGACGTGGCGCTAACATTGACCAGCCTTTTTTTCTATTTCTCAATTCCAACCAGGTCAGTACCTCCAGCTACGAATGAAGAAGATCAGGGTATTGTTGAAAAGATTTCTACGGGCTTAAAATTTGTTTTCAAAAACCAGATTGTTCTTAGTGCCTTGAGTCTCGATCTATTTGCAGTACTCTTTGGAGGAGCCGTAGCGTTGATCCCTGTATTCACAAAAGAAATATTAAAGTCAGGTCCTGAAGTGCTCGGCATTTTACGTTCAGCACCATCTATCGGTGCTGTGCTGACAGCATTTTACATAACGCACAATCCAATCAAAAAAGATATTGGTAAAAAACTATTGTGGTGCGTTGCCGGCTTTGGTGCCTGCATGATTGGCTTTGGTTTATCAACTAATCTCTTTCTGTCTATTGCTCTGCTTACACTTAGCGGAGCGTTCGACAGCGTTAGCGTTATTGTGCGGGGTACGCTCATTCATACATTAACACCAGAGAACATGAAGGGCCGTGTATCAGCCGTGAACAGTATGTTTATTGGCTCATCAAATGAAATAGGTGCATTTGAATCCGGCTTTGCTGCAAAGCTTATGGGCCTCGTTCCATCCGTTATATTCGGAGGATGTATGACGTTGGCCGTGGTAGGTATTACAAGCTTACGTGCTAAGAAATTAGTTGCCTTGGATAAGGTAGAGTAATTAATTAGTCAACTTCAATGATCAATGTGCAAATGTGCCGATTGATCAACTTCATCTAATCTGCACATTTGCACATTGATAATCAGTAATTTATTTATCCAAAACCAACTCCTTCAAACACTTCACCCAAACCGGATGATCGTTAAGGCTTTCTACAAGTTGTACTTTCTCACCACCGTGTTGTTTGAAGATGTGATCATACTCATCGCCAATTTCAATAATTGTTTCGAGACAATCCGCTGTAAAGGCCGGAGAGAATACAAGTAATTTTTTCATTCCCTTCTTTGCAAGCTCTTCAACAACTACATCACTGAATGGCTTGAGCCACTTCTGATCTAAACGTGATTGAAAGCATACAGTATATTTATCCGCTGGTATGGACAGCCTTTCAACCAATGACCTGGAAGTAGCATAACACGTAGCCTTGTAGCAATACTGATTTTCTTGTGTAATTTCTTTTTCACAGTTATGATCAGCACATAACCCGTCATCATAAACTTTATCAACCTGGCGCTCAGGTAAACCATGATAAGAAAATAATATATGATCGTACTCGTTTAAATTATATTGCTTGGCACGCTCAACACAAGCATCTATAAATGTAGGATGATCGTAATACTGATTAACAAATTTTATTTCAGGTATCACCCACCATTTACGAATTACATTCATAACCTCTTCAAATGCAGACCCAGTTGATGCTGAAGCATACTGCGGGAACATGGTCACAACAATAATTTTGTTGTAGTTCTTTTTACGCATGGTTTCAAGTACATCAGGTATGGAAGGATTTTTATATCGCATGGCGAGATGCACTTCGTAATCTGCAGGCAACTCTTTTTGCAAAAGATCTTTCACCTTGTTTCCATAGATCAATAATGGAGACCCGTCCTTAGTCCAAAGCTTTTGATATATCTTCGCCGACTTGGGTGCGCGGAATGGAACGATAATGAGGTTCACCAATATCTTGCGTAGCAACCATGGAATATCGATTACACGCGGGTCGTTCAGAAACTGTGAAAGGTATGAACGCACATTACTTACGGAAGGACTATCAGGAGTACCCAGGTTGATTAATAAAACACCGGTTTTGCTTTTCATAAGATGGTTAATAATTGCAAATCATGTCGCATACTATTTGTCTTTAGCCAAGACAAACATACGGGCACGAAGTTACGTCATTAACAATACTTTGAAAAAGAAGTTTCATGACTGTAGTCAGAAAAAGAAATGATCTTTCCGTTAGCAGCTATTTCAAAATAGGAGCTCTTCTAAACGGTTTGGTTTCATCGAACAGCTTACGATAGGTAGCATGTTTCTTGGTAAGTGATGCGCCAACCTGCTCAACAACCGTTATCATCTTAGGATTGAAATCACCAATCCAATTCATTTCATATTCATCATAGCGCTTATATTGATCCTGCAATATCGAACGCGATGCCATAACCATTGCTGCATCCAAACCTTTTGCCTGATGCTCTGGTACTACACCAAACAATACACCAAACGCCTTGCGATTTGTTTTCATAAGCATGTGCCAGATTAGTTTGATGTAACCAAGCCAATTAAGCTTGCCATTAACAAACTTGAACACCTGGTTTATTTCTGGCAGCGACAGAAAGAAGCTAACGGGTTGCTCTTTATAGAATCCAAAGTAAAGCAACTTCAAATCCATAATAGGTTTCATTTGCTTTACAATAAGCTTTGCTTGTGGTAATGTAATCTCAGGATTTTCGCTTCGGTTAGACCATGCTTTATTATAAACCTCATGGATATATTCAGGCAACTTCGCTACTTCATCCTTGCGCAAATGTCTGAACGTATAATCCGGATCGTTCTCCGTAATCTTTGCTCTTGAGATCAGCTTCGGTGTTAATGGTTCCATGATTTTTCTGCCAAACGTAAGCTGGTAGAAGTATACCTGGAAGCCATACGCTTCGTAGAAATTTTTATAGTATGGAAAGTTATAATTGCACTGATAGTTAGGTTGCTTATCAAAGCCTTCAATGAGAAGCCCCCACCAACGATCACGACTGCCAAAATTCACAGGGCCATCCATGGCTTCCATGCCTCTGGCCTGCAGCCATTCTTTTGCAGTATCGAAAAGTTTGAAAGCTGCTGTTTGATCATTAATGCATTCAAAGAAACCCATGCCGCCTGTAGGCTGGTCATTTCCTTTGTGTGTAATCTTGTTGTTTATAAATGCACCAACTCGTCCGATGGTTTTGTTATCATCATCGAGTAACAACCATCGTGTAGCTTCACCATGTTTGAATGCTTTATTTCTTTCGTGATCAAAAACAGACTCTATGTCCTTATCGAGCGGGCGAATCCATGATGGTTCATTCTTGTATAAATGAACTGGGAGCATCAAAAATTCCTGTATGTGATGTTTTGTTGTTACTTCCTGAATCTTCATCGTTGTTCAAATACAACCGGCACAGGTTTGCTAATCACACTGTTGATACGGTTGGGGAGAATAAAATTGAAGCGCGTACCTTGGCCAGGTCTGCTGGCAACTGAGATTTGCCCATTAAGCTTATCAACAGCATTCTTCACAATATACAACCCAATACCCGATCCGTCTGATTGCTCAGTGGCACGGTAAAACATCTCAAATATACGCGCAAGGTTTGTTTCGTCAATACCAATTCCGTTATCAGCGAATGAAATATCAGCGCGCATATTATCAACATGAATTTTAATATTGATTTCCGATTGTATACCCGTTGTCAGTTGTCTGTACTTAATAGCATTTGAAATCAGATTTCTGAAAATCTCCGATACACGCCACGGATCACTGTAAAAATCTATGCCATCAATCTTAAAAGATCTACGCATCTCTTTAGCACCTTCAAGATAGTTGAGCTCCTTAAACGTATCTTCAACAATAGCCTCGATATCAACTTTAACAATGCTAACCTCCATCTTCAGGTTCTTGGAGTGACTGAGCACATCGCCAATAAAATGATCAAGATGTTGAACCTTATTGCCTATGATGTCAATGTAGTCCATTGGATTGTCAGTATTACCTGGCAGACGCGCCAGATTAACAAGGCCAAGTATGGAA
>DATCRE010000625.1:0-3964 GCA_036569145.1 Cyclobacteriaceae bacterium | reverse complement strand
GTCTATATCAAGTACTGCACCGTCTGTATCGAAAGGAAATTCTTTTACTACTGGTGTAAAAGGACAAGCATTGAAATTAGCGAAAGGTTATCTTTTATTTCCAACCATCACAAAGTTGAGCGCTGCCAATGCATTTCCAAGCATTACTGTAAGCGCATGGATTAATGTAGATAATACAGGAACTGATAGTACACAATCAATATTTGCAATCACTCAATCGACAGAAGCCCAGACAGATTGGAATACAGGTCCAGTTAATATGTACACAGAAACCAATAAGCCTACTTCAAAAGATGACACATTGGTATTGCATTCTTCTTTCTCCACATACTCAACGGCAAACAGAAGAGGAGGCGATAATATAAATGACTATGGTGTAAGAGGTACAGATTTTCAAACTGTTAAAGGAACTAACAAATGGGTGCACTATATCATGGTTTATGATGGAACCGGGTCTAATATAGATTTATATGCTAACGGTACGAGAGTATCAAACAATAACTTCAGACATAGAACCGATGGTGATGCAGGAATTGGTGTTATTGTTAGCCCGGTTCCGACACAGGTATTGATTGGCGGATTTCCAAATGCATACACAGGTTTCCCTAATTCCAGTGTGCAAGGTTGGCAAGGAAAACTTACCGGTAGCATAGATGAAATAAGAGTGTACAATAAGGCTTTATCCGAACTTGAGATTGGCTCGCTTTACGCTCTTGAACTTGCAGGTAGATAAATTTTTCTGAGGGTGCGAAATTTTCGCACCCTTATTATTTTTTAATGCATCTAAATAATGAAGTGGTATCAGATACTTGTGTTGTTATCGATTAGCATCCATGTAGATTCATGTAAAAAAGAAAATACAGAGCCCCAGCCTGGGTCTAAAAATTTTACAATAACTACTATTGAAGTGGATGGTAAAAACTCCGGCTTCACATATCCGAATGCATCTGTTATGCCGGAAATAATTTTTTCTTTTTCAGATAAGATAGATCATCAATCTGTCCAGAGCAATATCACTATGAGTGGAACAACCGGATCGGTATCTCTCTCTATTACTTTTTCGAATGGTGATAGCACAGTAGTCATTAAGCCAACAGATTCGCTTGCGTATTGGAATAAATATTCCGTAGTTATATCTCCTCAATTAACATCTGCTTCTGATTTGGAATTCGGAAGTCCGATAACAGTCAAGCTCGTTACCGAGATAGACCCTGCTGATAAATTTCCCATACTATCGGACAGTGTCTTGTTAGATCTTGCCCAACATCAGACTTTCAAATATTTCTGGGACTATGCAGAGCCCAACAGCGGCATGGCGCGTGAGCGTATAGGCTCAGGAGATATTGTTACAAGTGGAGGTTCTGGTTTTGGTATCATGTCAATTATTGTTGGCATAGAAAGAAATTTTATAACACGAAAAGAAGGCGTTCAGCGTCTTGATAAAATTCTAACCTTCCTCGAAAAAGCAGACAGATTTCATGGTGCTTGGTCGCACTGGATTAATGGAAGCACAGGGAAAGTAATTCCTTTTAGCACGAAAGATAATGGTGGCGACTTGGTGGAGACTTCATTCTTAATGCAAGGCTTGCTCACCTTCCGACAATATTTAAAATCATCAGATGAAACAGAGAGCGCACTGATAGACAGAATTAATGTTCTGTGGAACGACATTGAGTGGGACTGGTACAGAAGAGATAATCAGAACGTATTGTACTGGCACTGGTCTCCAAACTACGCGTGGGATATGAACTTTCCGCTCTATGGTTATTTCGAAGAACAAATAACATACGTGTTGGCTGCTGCATCACCAACCCATAGTATTCCGAAAGAGGTTTACACAAATGGATATGGAAAAAATGGAGCTATAAAAACTGGCAACACATATTATGGATATACATTACCACTCGGTGGACTTGCTCCTTTATTCTGGGTGCAATATTCTTATCTCGGAATGGACCCGCATTTCAGTGATGACTATGCAAACTACTGGACCCAAAATGTAAATGCTACATTAATAGATTACAGCTATTGTGTTGCCAATCCTAAAAAATATGCAGGTTATAGTGAGAGCTGCTGGGGACTTACTGCAAGCGACAATGAGAATGGCTACGATGCACATTCACCTGCTAATGATTTGGGAGTAATAACACCTACAGCCGCATTATCATCGTTCCCCTATACACCAACGCAATCCATGAAGGCATTGAAATTCTTTTACTATAAACTTGGTGATCATTTGTGGGGTGATTACGGATTTTACGATGCATTTAATATAACAACAGGCTGGACTGCAGATTCCTATCTTGCCATTGACCAGGGACCTATTATTGTGATGATTGAAAATTACAGAAGTGGACTGCTATGGAATCTGTTTATGTCCGCACCTGAAGTGCAAACAGCTAAAACAAAACTTGGATTTCAATAATGAACTGAATTTAGAAATAGAGAATAATAAAGATAGAATAGTTGAGCTTGATGCTGACTTTTAATTTCTGATTCTAAATTCTTATTTATAAAAATACTGATTGACCTGACTGAGAAATCTTTAGCCTTCCTGCCATGCCCTTAACCTAATGGGATTTAGAAGTGGCAGCGAGGGTTAAAGTAACTATTACTATAATGGGACAAAGAATTAAAATACAATTGGCTTTTGAAGCCGCATGCTTAGTGTTTATGCTGGTATTTGTTTTATCAGCATGTCAATCCAATGTAAAAGATTATACATACTCTTACGAATATCGTGTTGACTCACTACTCAAGTTGATGACGCTTGAAGAGAAGGTTGGTCAGCTTACACTTTATACGAGCGATTATGATGTAACGGGTCCCACTATACGCGAAGGGTATAAAGAAGATATCAAAGCAGGAAAAGTAGGAGCAATCTTCAACGCCTTTGGTGCCGAGTATACGCGTAAACTTCAGGAGATGGCTGTGAAAGAGACAAGACTTCACATACCATTGCTTTTTGGTTATGATGTAATTCACGGGCACAAAACAATTTTTCCTGTTCCGTTAGGCGAAGCTGCCAGCTGGGACATGAATGCCATTTATAAAGCTGCAAGAATTGCTGGCGATGAAGCTTCAGCACAAGGTCTTCATTGGACATTTGCACCCATGTGTGATATCGCGCGCGATCCGCGATGGGGGAGGATGGTTGAAGGTGCTGGTGAAGATACTTATCTCGGATCGAAGATAGCCGTGCAACGTGTTAAAGGATTTCAAGGTGAAGGTGTAGGTTCATTAAATTCTGTCATGGCTTGTGTAAAGCATTTTGCCGCCTACGGTGCAACGCAGGCCGGTCGCGATTATAGTACAGTTGATATGTCCGATCGTGTTTTGCGTGAAGTATATTTTCCTCCTTACAAAGCAGCGATTGATGCTGGTGCCGCAACAGTGATGACATCTTTCAATGAATTGGATGGTGTACCGGCATCGGGTAATAAATTTTTAATGACAGATGTACTCAGAAATGAATGGGGCTTTAATGGATTTGTAGTGACAGACTATACCTCCATCATGGAAATGATTCCGCATGGTATTGCAGAAGATACTGCTGCTGCCGCTGCTCTTGCATTAGAGGCTGGTGTTGATATGGATATGCAGGCTGGTTTTTATCAGGAAGCATTGCCGGATCTTGTAAAAAAAGGTATCATCAAAGAAGAACTGATTGATGCTTCCGTAAAAAGAATCCTGAGAAAGAAATTTGAACTAGGTCTCTTCGAAGATCCTTACCGATATAGCAATGTTGAACGTGAGAAGGCAACCATTATGAAGCCTGAGTATCTGGAAGCTGCACGTGATATTGCAAAACGATCTGTTGTATTATTGAAAAATGATAAACAACTATTACCATTATCAAAAACACAAAAAAAGATAGCAGTAATTGGCCCGTTAGCCAACGCACGTCAGGAGATGATTGGTTCATGGTCTGCTGCAGGCGACTGGTCTAAAGCAGTAACATTAA
>DATCRE010000624.1:0-3039 GCA_036569145.1 Cyclobacteriaceae bacterium | reverse complement strand
AATAACAAACCTTGCTGTGAGTTGATTAGCGGCAATGCCCATCCAGTCAGCAACGTCTTGTTGATCACCCTGACCATTTCTTCCCCAGTCACCAAAGACTAAAAAATAAGTGGTGCCAGTTTCTTTTGTTAATCCTTCAATTCGTTTTTCTTCCAGACGTTTTTCAATATGTGATTGGGCAGCGGTATTTTGAAATACAATAACCGTGCAAGCAATAAAAAGCAATATCCCTGAAGGATTTATCATATAACAAACCGATATGCTTTTAGAAAAGGTAAAAAATAAGGGGGCAGTGGCCAAACCTCCACGCCCCCGGACTAACGCCCTAACTAATAACCAGGATTTTGTGACAATTGTCTATTCACAATTATTGCATTTGTAGGAATAGGGAATATCTCTTTGTTAGGATCACTATCCGTTTTGAATCCCCATGCACCTTCATACTTACCAAAACGGATCATGTCATTTCTATGCCATCCCTCCCAGGCAAACTCACGGCAACGTTCTGCATATATATCATCAAGTGTAACAGAACCTAAATCGCCAGTTGTGGTTCGCTGAGCTCTTAACATGTTAACCAATGATAATGCAGTGTGTCCCAAGGTCGCATTACCGCCACGTTGAATAGCTTCAGCCTTCATAAGAATAATATCTGAATAACGGAAAACAGGGATATCATTGTTCTGATTTCTGCTGGCTGATGTAGCATCTGGATAGAATTTAATATTTCTATAACCCATATTCCAAGCCACTTCATCATTACCACAATCAAATAAAGAAGTAGATTGTCTCAGTGTAATATCTGGTACAAGATCTAACTGGAATGTGTACGGTGTATTATCACCTGGGTAGGTGATTGCATCATAACCTGCTTTAGTAGTTGTGATTGTAAGTGGAGTTACGCCATCAGGAAGATATTGCAAGCCAGTAAGCCACTGTTTATTTCTAACATCGTTCGCATCGTTGAAATATGAATAGTATTCTGGCAAGGTGCTGGCAGGTCCAGCAGTTGTATAAGGAATATTAAAATAATTGTATCCTGCTCCAGCTGCTACTTTACCCATAGAACGTGGCACATCATAACGTGCTTTGTAAATCGCAGATCGACCAATATTACCAACCGATGTTGCATCAAAAGGTATTGCAAAAATAAATTCGTCTTTGCTTCCTGGAGATGTTGGTCCATTGGTTGGGTAGAACATCACAAGGTAATTTGCCAGAGATGCTATAGTAAATCTACCTGAACTGATGATGGCATCGCAAGCTGCAATACAATCATTATTTCTATCTGTTCCAGTGTAGTGTTCAGCGTTAATATACATTTTTGCCAATAAAGCCTGAGCGGTATAATACGTTGGACGCCCATAAACAGAAACATCATTTTTCTTTTTTAAATATGGAAGGCAAGCCTTAATCTCATCTTCAATGTAACTAAACACCTCTGCTCTTGGAACTGTTGGATGTTGAAATAATTCTCCGTATTCTTTTACAACAGGTACGTTACCGTAATTATCCATCAGCATAAAATACGCGAGAGCTTTTACCATTCTTATTTCGGCAAGGTTCGTATTTTTGTAATCACCTTCTGGTTCATTTGTTTCAAGAATTGACATGGTTTGGTTAGCCATACCAATAATGGTAGCCAGCCACGTCCAGTTGCCATTCACATAACCATTGTCCTTCGTCCAGCTGTGATAGTGCATCTCTTTGTTCTGTCCACCATCATACCAGTTACCACCTCTTGCAGGCATGATGCCTTCATCTGTGCTGTAACATTGCTGGAAGAAATATTCAGTGGCATAGTTTCCTCTTAATGCTGCATAAACCTGTCCAGAGGCTGCAATAAATTGAGTGGAATCTTTCGGAAAAACATCTGGTGTTAATTGCGTAGTTATAGGCACATTTAAATCCTGACACGCTGTCAACGCACTCAAGATGAGCGCAGGAAAAATATATTTTGTTATCTTTTTCATAATCTAATGTTTAGGTGTTTTAATTAAAACGACACTTTCACTCCCAACAAGAAAGTACGGGTTTTAGGGTAGAAGTTATTATAATCTACACCGGGAGCTATACCACCTTGATTCACTTCAGGGTCAACGCCTTTAAACTTGGTGATTACAAAAAGGTTATTAACTGATGTATATACTCTAAGCGTCTTCACATAATTACTTGTAATTTTAACATTGTAACCCAACGTCGCATTGTCGAATCTTATATAGTTTCCGCTTTCAATAAATCGCGTAGAGTATTTATACGCATTACCATCGGCGGGCAATTCGTTCTTGGCATCGACTAAAATATTTGTACTCATAGCGGTAGCGGGTCTGAATAAATCAGCACGCGTAGCATTGAATATCTTGTTACCAAAAACACCTCTGATAAAGAAATTCAAGTCAAATCTCTTATACTTAAGATTGTTGGTCCAACCTAATAATAATTTTGGCTGAGCATTGCCGGCATAATGATAGTCAGCTCTCGTAGGTGCTGTTGTTATAGCACCATTCTTGTCAATAAATTGCGAAACTCCTGATTCATTTTTACCAGCATATTGCAGTGTAAAGAACTGTCCAAGCGGATGACCTTCTTTTAAAAGTTGTAACGATGCACCTGATTGACCAGCGCCTTCAGGATAACTTACGTTAACAGAGTCACCACCTATAAACGCAGGGCTGGTTAATTTTGTAATTTCGTTTTTATTATGAGCCAGATTTACGCCCGTGTTCCAGGTAAAATCACTTGAATTAACTATCAATCCACCTAAGCTTAGCTCAATACCTTTGTTGCTCAATGATCCGCCGTTAGCTACAATGCTTCCTGCCGGAACAATCATAGGATCAACTTTATAAGTATAGATCATGTCTGTAGTGTTCTTATCATACACATCAATCGATCCACGTACCCTATCATTTAAGATGGCGAAATCCAATCCAACGTTAGTAGTGGCTGTCTTTTCCCATTTTAAATTAAAATTGGCAGCTTGTGTCGGTCCATAGGCCGCCGTTAGGTTAACGCCGTTGTAATAATACGTACCTGCGC
>DATCRE010000623.1:0-5056 GCA_036569145.1 Cyclobacteriaceae bacterium | reverse complement strand
TATGCAGTGCCCTTAAAAAATTAAAATAACATTAAAGATGTGGAAATTAGAGCAGTTAAATATTTGCTTAGCGATTATATGATTAAATTAGCTTACCGCCTAAGATCATATATGCGTGTGGTACTGATTTTATTGTTAGTTCAATTCACCATACCAGCATTTGTTTCGTATGCTGCACAAGATGATAACGCCACGCTACAGGAGAAAGCAATAAGCATAGAAATCGAACACAGATTTATTTTGCTTCCTGTTCTTCTGAATGAACAGGAGGAAGATAAGCGCGAAGGAAACACTCAATATGATTTCATTACACAACCTATTCTTGATTTCTCAGATCATAGTTTAGCGCTCATTGAATCCCATCAATTAAAATATACTCCTGCCCCATCCAGTCAGCAGCAGCAATCGTCGTTGGTTACACTGTTCTGTCATTACACTATTTGATCTTTACAAACCGCTGATGTTTCAGCATTCAAGTCGATCTTAAGATTTTGAGGAAGATGTACTTAAATTACTGCGCTAACTATGAAAACAATTGAAGCTCCGAAAGATGGCCTTGAAGGTCTGAAACAAAACTGGGCTGCTGATGCGCTCGCTGGTTTCTTAGTGTTTTTATTAGCTATGCCACTTAGTTTAGGTATAGCCAAAGCAAGTGGTTTTCCTGCTGCTATGGGAGTACTCACAGCTATGGTTGGTGGTATTGTTGTCAGCATTTTTATGGGTGGAAGATTAACCATTAAAGGTCCGGCAGCAGGTCTCATTACTGTTTGTGCCGGTGCTGTAACTGATCTTGGAAATCTCAATATTGAAGGCATCTCTGGTGTACAGCTGGCATGTGGTGCCGTGCTAATCATGTCTGCTATCCAGATCATTTTTGGTTTCCTGAAATTCGGATCGTACAGCGATTTCTTTCCGCATTCAGCAGTGCATGGCATGCTGGCTGCTATCGGCGTATTGATCTTTGCAAAACAATTTCCAATTCTACTTGGTGTAGATGCTGCATTAACCAAAGGCTTATCGCCCATTCAACTTTATACACATATTCCAACATTCATTACACATGCTACACCTGGTATTGCTTTAATAGGAATACTCAGTCTCATCATTATTTTTGGTATGCCTGCTCTTGGTGGTGTATTCAAAAAAATACCAGCGCCCATGATCGTGCTGGTAGTAATGATTCCATTGGGCATTTACCTGAATCTTAAAGGTGAACATCCATCATCATTAGTTTCTATTGGCGATTTTTGGGCAAATGTAAAATTCAATGCAAGCTTTGCTGCCATTGGTACTGGCGTATTCTGGAAATATGTTTTCATGTTCCTGTTTGTGAACAGTCTTGAGTCGCTGTTAACCGTAAAGGCTATTGACGGACTCGATCCCTGGAAACGTGAATCAGACTATAATAAAGATCTGAGCGCTCTTGCTCTCGGCAACGGCGTGTCTGGCGCATTGGGTGGTTTACCTATGATCTCTGAAGTTGCACGTAGTTCGGCCAATGTAAATTTCGGCGCAAGAACACGTTGGGCTAATTTCTTTCATGGCGTATTTCTGTTAGTTGCCATGCTTGTGCTCATCCCTTTTATTCAAATGATTCCAAATGCAGCGTTAGCGGCAATGCTTATTGCTGTTGCTTATCGCCTTGCTTCACCAAAAGAATTCATTTCAACATTTAAAGTAGGTAAAGAACAACTGCTCATTTTCCTGGTAACAATTTTTGTAACGGTTGCTGAAGATCTTCTAATGGGTGTTGCTGCGGGTATCGCTACTAAATTTATTATTCACATTATCAACGGTGCTCCTGTTGGTTCTTTGTTTTCGGCACAATATGATTTCGAAGAAGGGAATGATGGCTACACTATTCGCGTAAAGGGCTCTGCTATATTTTCGAACTTCCTCGGTTATAAAAAGCTTTGGGCCAGATTAGCGCCTGGTAAAAAAATCATTATGGATTTCTCCGCTGCCAGGCTTGTTGATCATTCATTTATGGAGCAACTGCATCATTTCGAAGAAGACTATCACCACACCGGTGGTAAAGTAATTGTAAATGGTTTTGAACAGTTCAATAAACTTTCAGAGCATCCGCTGGCAGCGCGCAAACATGCACCTGAAGGCGTTACGTTATCAACAGCACAACTATCGAGCCGTCAGGTGGAGCTTAATGATTTTGCAAGAGCGAATGGTTTTAGTTTCAATAGTCAAAAGGTAAGGAATGCCATCAAGTTCAAAGATTTTCCTATTCAAAAAGGAAACAAGATTCTTTATGAAGAGAACTTGCTAACTAAAACTATCACCAGTGGTTCCATTGAATTCTCCGACAGCACACTCTCTGAACTTGCTCTCCAGGCTAAAACGGATACACACATTACAGTAGCATACCTCGCGGATATAAAATTATCCATTCCTGATTTTGCTCTTGAACCAGAAGGCATGTGGTCTAAAGTATCAGAAGTAGTTAATGGAAAAGATATTGACTTCCATGAATTTCCCGGGTTCTCTAAAAAGTATTATCTCAGGGGAGAAAATGAAAATGCTATTCGCGAATTTTTCAATGAGTCTTTAATCAGATTTCTTGAAAATGAAAGTGAAATACACATTGAGTGCCACGCCAATAAATTATTGATTTACAAGAAGCGTGATCTGCTGAACACTTCAGAGATTCAATCTGTGATGATTTTCGTCGAAGCATTTATAAAAGTCATTAAGCAACATGTTAAGCTAACTGTTTAACGTTGCACATAGATTATGCCACTTAAATCTTTTATTGGTTACGAGAAAACATTAGTAATCACTTGTCACGAATGTCTCTCAAAAGAAGAGAACAACGGGCAGGTGTTCTACTATCATTCACTCGGCAACATGTTACGCAAGGCCGATAACCTTCAGCAGGAATGTGTGCGCTACTATCTTGAGGCTAAAGGATGCAGCCAGATTATACTTGCCGGACATTACGATTGCCAGGTCATCAACAGAATTCTGGAAAGTGAAGATGTTCAATCTTCAAGCAAGGCCTTGCATTACAATGTAGAAGCGTTGCTCCAGGAGAATGTTCATAATTTATCCAAGCCTCACATCAAAAATAAAATGCTGATTGAGTTTAATGTTATTGAACAGGCCCGATTGCTGATGAGTTATGATTTTATATTTGAAAAAGTAAACTGTGGATTATTAAAAGTAATTGGTATTACCTTTGATGACAAAGGCGATACTGCTCACGAGATTTTCCGAAACGGAATAGTCTTTAACAGTCTCACTGTTTCAAATTAAAGAAATAAGATTTTTTTAACATTTAAATTTTAAGAAATGAAGATTAAAGTTTTTTCGATAGGTGTTGGTTTACTTTCTGTTCTCTGCTTCAAAAAAAACATATATGCTCAACAGGTTCAACCTGAACAACAAGCTGTAGCTCCTGCTGAACAACCCAGGCCAAAATCAACGGCTAATACAATTGATGAGCTTAGATTAAAATTGAATGATGATGGAAGCCATTTTATAAAAGCTACTTTTTCAAACCAGGTGTGGTTTAGATTCAACGATAGCAACCCTGGCACTATGTCATTGGGAGAAAAAGCAAATCAAACATTTGATATCGGACTTCGCAGAACGCGCGTTCAACTCTACGGTCAATTGACAGATCATGTTACTTTCTATTTTCAATTTGGACAAAACAATTTCAATTATCTCTCAGGTCAAACCGCTGCAAACAATGGCAATCGTAAGTTCCAGGTTTTCTTCCACGATGCGTTAACGGAGTACCGGGTAAAAAAAGGAAGCGACCTGCTTTTCATTGGCGGTGGTCTTACCATTGCTAACGGCCTTTCCCGCTTTAGTCAACCAAGCATCAGTACTATTATGAGTTTAGATGTGCCCGTGTTTGCGCAAGCTACCGTTGATCAGACTGACCAATTCTCAAGAAAATTAAGTGCCTATCTTAGAGGCCAGCTCGGTCGATTGGATTATCGCTTGGTTTTAAGTGATCCATTTCCTGTTACTTCAAATGGCAGCGCTGCTCCTACACTTTCAACAACAAATGCAACCTTTGCTACCATTGGTCATCATAAACAATATCAAGGTTTATTTCTCTGGAATTTCTTTGACAAAGAATCTCACACTACACCTTACATGACCGGTACTTATCTCGGCAAAAAGAAAGTTCTTAACCTGGAGGCTGGTTTCATAACGCAAAAGAATGCAACCATGACTGGCGATGGTGTTACACCTCCAAAATTTTATGACATGAATCTGTGGTCTGTCGCTGTGTTCTATGATGCACCTCTTAACCAGGAAAAAGGTACGGCGCTTAATGCTTATGCAGGATATTTTAGTACAGACTATGGCCAAAACTATTTACGTTATAACGGAACAATGAATCCTGCAACAGCCGGCACTGCAGGCACAACACCGTTGGCTACAGTTGGTAATCCTGCCAACGGAGGAGCTTTTGGCAATGCCTTCCCCATGTTTGGAACAGGACAAGTTATCTATGCACAAGCTGGTTATCTGCTTAAAAAAGATTTGCTAGGCGAAGGCAATGGAACATTAATGCCATACGCAACAATTCAAAGTGCCAGGTATGATCGCCTTGATAAGCAAATGAATGTTTATGATGTTGGCATCAACTGGCTCATAAAAGGTCATACCAGCAAAATATCACTCGACTATCAAAACAGACCCGTGTATGAACCGGGTGCGGGTAATGAATTAATTAGAAGCAGCACAAGAAAAAGCTCTGTCATTCTACAGTATCAGATCTTTTTTTGAGATCAGTTAGTGGTCATTGATCTATGAGCAATTGGTTAATCGTTAATGTCAAACTCATAAATCCCGAAGGGATGATATGATTATAGAATTGCTATCCGTGCTTTTTTCCAAACCCTGAAAGGGTGAAATTATGTCACTCTTTCGGAGTTCAAACGCATCACAATTTCAGAATTTTCTATAATCATTTCAGCCCTTCAGGCTTGTTGTAATATCGATCTCGGGTGGGAATAGTTAACAGTAATCAGTCATTGTAATCGTAAATAATTAGTTAATCGTAAATCGTACTTCGTAAATC
>DATCRE010000622.1:0-3581 GCA_036569145.1 Cyclobacteriaceae bacterium | reverse complement strand
CAGAAACACCTCTCCAAATTCGGTAGGTTATTTTTTTGTTCTGCTCTCTATAACAATCCTAAACTCAAACAATCCTAAACTCAACTTTAACTGATAACTGTTATCAAACTCGTTTGATAAACCTTATAATTTTCTCAAACTTGAAATATGATGCTGAATTGATAAAACAAGAAAGCCTGTGATAATACAACCACAGGCTTTCTTGATTTGTTGAAATGGACAATTAATACAACACTCTAAACTTGATTGTCTGTTCAATCTCGCGAAGTTTTGTGATAACATCCTTATCGTATTCTTTGTTGATATCAGTAATCACGTAACCAATAGACTCATTTGTCTTCAAGTATTGACCAACAATGTTGATACCATTTTCAGCAAGAATCTGGTTGATCTTGGCAAGTATACCTGGCACATTATGATGGATGTGAATCAAACGATGAGCATCTTTTAATATAGGTAACGTTAGATTCGGGAAGTTAACACTGATAGAAGTGCTTCCTGTATTGATATAATCCATCATCTTGGCAGGAACAAAGTTTCCGATGTTCTCTTGTGCTTCTAATGTGCTTCCTCCAATGTGTGGAGTAATAATTGTATTTGGCAGGCCGCGTAACTCAGATTGAAACTCTTCATCGTTGCTTACAGGTTCATAAGGGAACACGTCAATAGCACAACCTGCAACTTTACCGTTTTTGATATTTTCTTTCAATGCGTTAATATCAACAACATGTCCACGACTCAGGTTGATAAAGATCACACCCTTCTTCATCATCGCGAATTCTTTCTCGCCGATAATGTTGGTGTTAGACTTACGTCCATCAACGTGCATGGAGATAACATCAGCTTGTTCAAGAACTTCTTTCATGGTTTTGCATTTCACAGCATTACCAAGAGATAGTTTTTCTTCAGCGTCATAATAAAATACTTTCATACCCATTGATTCTGCAATAACAGAAAGTTGAGTACCTATATTTCCATAACCTATGAGACCAAGTTTTTTGCCACGTATTTCAAAGCTTCCTTTAGCAGATTTATCCCACTCACCCTTGTGCATCTTTGCTGACTTATCAACAATGTTGCGCATAAGAATGATCATCTCTGCGATAGCAAGTTCAACAACAGAACGTGTATTGCTGAAAGGTGCGTTGAATACTGCAATTCCTTTTGTAGTCGCTGTCTTTAAATCGATCTGGTTAGTGCCAATGCAAAATGCACCAATAGCCATAAGCTTATTAGCATGCTCTAATACCTTAGCTGTAACCATCGTCTTGGAACGAATACCAAGCACATGGACATTCTTGATGCGTTGAATAAGCTCTTCTTCTGTCATGGCAGCATGATAAGTTTCAACATTGAAACCTTCAGCTTTCATCAGTTCAACAGCTACCGGATGTACATTTTCCAATAGCAATACGTTGATCCTGTTCTTAGGATAAGATACAGCTGTATTAAGTTTGTTGAGATATAAGAACTCATCCAAACTAGGAGTGATATGATCTGCTTTGTTTAACACGCTTTCTCGTTCTACATTTTCAGTAAAGGCATAAAATTTATTAGCGAGACCAGCGTGCTTGATTTCGTAATCAGTATAACCATCACCAATTACATAAACATCGCCAGGTAAGTTAAGACGTTTTAATTGCTCAACTTTGCCATTGTTGGCTGATAGCGGGTTCTCCGTATCAAAGCCAATGATCTTTCCGTCTTCATCAAAACGAAATTCATTCGCCAGGATATTCAACGGCTTTATGCCATACTCTGTTACAATGGGTTCAATGAATTCACGGAAGCCATTTGAAACGATATAGATGTTATCAGCGTACGTCTGAAAGAATTCACGATTGCGCTTGAATGATTCAGAAACAAGTTCTTTTAATTCTGCTACAAGCGGAGTCAGATGTTGTTTTGATGGAGCGAGTAAGTTTAATCTTTTCTCAAGCGATTCACGGAAAGAAAGCGAGCCATCCATACCCTGGCTTGTGATCTGTACAATTTTTTTCTTGCGTTCCTGTTGCTCCGGATGATCTTTCAGAGAGATGTCTGCCAGAACATCAAAGGCTTCAACTTTAGTAAAAGTGCTGTCAAAATCGATTACAAAGTACTTGTTCAGTTTCATGCGTTAGGGTTAGTAGAGATTAACAACATGGATTTCTATCCATCAATTCAGAGCTTGACAAAGCACTTGTAAGTCAGGGCTTTTACCAGCTATCCAAATCGACCGCAAATGTAATTTGGATTTATGATTTACGATTTACGATTATGATATTTTTATTTGATTGCCTAACGCACGCTAGTTGTTTTTGAAAAGTAAACCTTGTCAAAGTTGGCAGTATCTAAATATGATTGGATCTTACGATAAATCGAGAAACATGCATGCTGCCGTTGTTGGACATACATGCGAGAATTCTGTAGATGATTTGACTACATCAGGAACACTTTTTCGATCTACGTCTTTAAAGCCCTTGAGTTGAAAAAAACCATGCGCTGTTTCAGTGAGCAGATAAATTCCTTTCAGCTTTTTCTTTCGCGCCTGTTCAATTAAATCTTTTGTAATGAACGATCCGATTGATAAACCGCGTACACCCATTTTTACTGCTAATGAACGAAGTAATGCATAGCCATCATAAACTTCAAGTCCACCGGTGCCAATCAACTCGTGATTCTCATAATATCCAACCAATATGTGGTCTTTATAATTAAGATCTGCATAAGGCAGGTTTGATGATTGAAGCAGTGCACGGAATGCTTCAAAGCTCTTATGATCCTGTACGAGTTGGGGCGTTAGTTCCATGACGTTACATTTATCAACTACAGATACTACAGATATTGTTTCTAAAGATTGATAGGAAATGCTTTTACAATAAAAAAGCCGACCCATGAATATGAGTCGGCTTTTTTAAATAATTATAATCAGTTATTATTTTTTTCTCTTCATTACTTTCTCAGCAGCGGCTACAATGTTTTCAGGACCTAAGCCATATTTTTTGAGAAGGTCTGTTGGTGTTCCGCTTTCGCCGAAGCTATCCATAACTGCAACCATTTCAATAGGTAGTGGATTGAAACGTGAAAGCACCTGAGCAACGCTATCACCTAAGCCACCATTAATCTGGTGTTCTTCACAAGTAACAACACAACCAGTTTTTTGTGCTGATGCCAAAATAGCTTCCACATCTAATGGTTTAATAGTGTGGATATTGATTACCTCAGCACTGATACCTTTTTCTGCTAATGCAGCTTCAGCTTCAATAGCATTCCATACCATGTGGCCACAGGCAAAAATAGAAACATCTTTACCGTCAATTAATTTATCAGCCTTACCGATTGTGAAAGGTCTGTCAAGCGAATTAAATATAGGCCAGTTCGGTCTGCCGAAGCGCAAGTAAACCGGGCCAACGTGATCACCTAAGGCAATGGTTGCAGCCATAGTTTGGTTGTAGTCGCTGGGTACGATAACAGTCATACCAGGAAGCATTTTCATCATGCCAATGTCTTCGAGGATTTGGTGTGTTGCACCGTCTTCACCTAATGTAAGACCAGCGTGAGAAGCACATATCTTCACGTTTTTATCGGAGTATGCAACA
>DATCRE010000621.1:0-4317 GCA_036569145.1 Cyclobacteriaceae bacterium | reverse complement strand
GTGAAAGCAGAGAATGGTGAAATTGTTCAGACTCAATTAATAGGTGCGTACAATACAGAAAATATTGCAGTGGCTTTGTGTTTGGGTAAATATTTTGGAGTTGATGCAAGTAGAGCGAATGCGGCCATTGCCGAGTATGTGCCTGGCAATATGCGCTCACAAATTGTGAAGAAAGAAAGTAATACAATCATTCTTGATGCATACAATGCTAATCCAAGTTCTATGAAGGCAGCGATTGATAATCTTGCTGCGATGAAGGCTTCAAAGAAGGTTGCTATTCTGGGCGATATGTTTGAGTTGGAAGAGGAGGCTGACGCAGAGCATAGAGGTGTTTGCAAACTTTTACATGAAAAGAATTTCGCTACAGTATATCTCTGTGGTAATCATTTTGCCGCCGTAAAATCAGAGCTGCCAACAGCAAACTTCTTTACGAGAAAAGAAGATCTGATTGAAGCTCTTAAAGCAAATCCAATACATGACTCTACTATATTGGTTAAAGCATCTCGTGGTATTGGGTTGGAGAGTGTGGTTGAGTTTTTGTAATAGTCATCAGTCAGTGGTTGATAGTCAATGGAAATACAAATTATATGAGTTCGAACTCTGAAAGAGCGAAATAATTTCACTCTTTCAGGGTTTGAGAAAATGTGGTAACAATTTTATAACCATATTTCAGAATTATGAATCCGATAAGGTAGCCGAGTAACTATCAACCATTGACTATTAATATGTTACTCCTTCCGAATTCAAACTCATACCGCTTCCGAATTCTTGTTCCAATTCTTACTCAATGAGCGTTTATTTTGATGTTATCGGTGCGCCTTTGAATCTTCCCCATGCGATGAATGCAGCTATGATTGAAACGAATATGTTGACACCGATTATAGAGGCTTCTCCTCGTAATATGTGAAAGACTGCACCACAAATTGCGAGAGCAATACAGCCAATAGCTGCCCACGGTGTAAGTTTTGGTTTAATGCGAAGTAACGATGGCAGTATCAAACCAATGGCGCCTGATAAATCGAATAAGCCAGTAAGCCTTACAACGATTGTCGGAACTTGACCTGTCCACGGCATCATCACCGATATTTTTTCTATTGGCTGAAATTTCATAATAGAAACAGCTACGAGGCAGGCTGCTAAAACCACCTGTGCTACCCAAAGAGTGATGTGCAGTAGATTTGAAGATTTTTGTTGATTTGTCATAATGTGATGATTTTTATTAATCATACAAAAGTATTTATGTTTGCTTTCTGATGGATAGCACTTTCCTGTTGGATAGCGCTATCCAAAAGGAAAGTAACGTTTATGTAAACAATCAGAATAAATGCTGACAAAAGAAGGATGTCCTAAAAGTTTACTGGCTATCAAAGATGCTTTAGAAGCGCTGGAAGGAAGATGGAAACTAGTAATTCTGTTTTCATTGTCATCTAAGTCTAAACGCTTCAAGCAGATATCGAAAGAAGTATACGGTATTACCGATAAAACCTTGTCTAAAGAATTGAAAAGCCTGGAGGCTAATAAATTGATAAGGAGGGACGTCTATGATACATTTCCTCCCACGGTAGAATACAGTATAACAGACCATGGCAAGTCACTTGAGAAGGTTATAGAAGAATTGAAACATTGGGGATTGACGCATCGAAAAAAAATAATAGGGAAGTAGTCATTGCTATTACACTTCATAATCATATTCTTATTTCACTTTTAAGTAATCGCTAATGTATCAAGCTTAAAAAAACATTTAGTGATCAAATCACTGAGCGCCAATACTATTTATATATGATGAAAAGGATTGCGGTATGACTACCTCATTCTGTCTTCTCCTGAAGAACCTCTGAAAGCAGCCCTTGAATATCCTGGTCTATTAATTTAACGGAAGCCTGCAATTGGTTAATCATATTGGCTCTGAGTTTAAGATCATCGGCAGAATACAGCCCACCATCGCCCATTAACAGTTTAATCTTTTCATCAGATTTTTTGTCTGTTGGTTCTAACGCTGAATAATTTTGCCAGCTTCTTCGCAAGTTGTAAGCTACGGATGACTCTTTGCTGTTGCTGAATATTGAGTGCGATAGCATGTTCCATACTGTAGCAGGATAGTATCTTGAATGTTGAGGAAGAAACCATAAATCGTGCAATAAATTTCGAGGATGTTTAAATTCAACTTTTTTAGAAGACGAAAGTGAAAATAAACCGAACACGGCGCTGGCAACGCCACCAGTAATGGCAACAACATTGGCATCGTCGCCCTGAAGGAGTGTAGCCGCCACGCCTGCTACTGCTCCTGTTACAACGGAGGCAACTGTTAAGTTCCTGGTTCGTACGAGATCAATTTTTTCTACATAAACACTTAGCTGGTCAGCACGTTCTCCCTCACAATCCAGTTCAGCGGCAACGCTTGCCACCTGTGTTCTGAACAAACTGATTCGATTTATTATTTTTTCTTTATGCTCAAGAACCACAAGGCGTTGTAATGCATCTGTGCTATTCTGTGCTTTAATTTTTTCTTGCTCATATTCCGTAAGCAGCGTTAACAATCCTGCAGCGTTGGCAACCATCAAGCTATATCGCGAATAATGTTTTGAAAGTAAATTGAGAACTGAGTCAGAGGGATCTCTCCATTGAAAAGATGTGGTGTCATAAGGGCGATTTGGATAGCAGCTTGCAACGCGTGAATCCGGATACTGTTTGGGTGAACATTTGAATAATATCCCGGAAAGAAGTATGATGAATAAGGTACATCCACTACTGAATTTTTTCCTTTGCATTATTTAAAAATTTTTCAACACTACTGTTCAAACTTGAACATTGCTGTACGAATTTCAAATGATTTGAATACTTTTTTGTTTGTTATTGCTCAAAAAACAGCGATCTGCTAATTGGCATACGATTGGAGGTGGGCCGGACATTCATCGTGCAACTATGGGCACGATGAAGGCGTCTTAATATTAAATTGGTTTACCATGCTTAAAAACTATATCAAAATAGCATATCGAAATCTTCTTCGTCACAAGTCGTATTCATTTATAAACATTCTGGGTCTGGCTGTCGGCATGGCGTGTGCTATTCTCATTATGATCTGGGTACAATTTGAATTGAGTTATGAGCAGTTCAACATTAAAGCTGATCGTCTTTACCGCATCACAGCAGAGCTTCCGGATCTGGATGTAAAAGCTGGTATATCATCAGCGCCATTGGCAGATGCATTCAGAAAAGAACTCCCTGAGATTAAAGACGCTGTTCGCCTCAGCGTTAATCATAGTGATCTGCTCCAGGTAGAGGATCGTATGTTTGAAGAAAAGAGAATCTGGTTTGTTGATTCTACTTTCCTGGAAATGTTTTCTTTCAAAATGATTCAGGGCGATCTTGCCACGTCGCTCGATAAACCGGAGAGTATCATCCTGACGGAAAGCATGGCTAAAAAATATTTTGGCAGTGAGCCGGCACTTGGCAAAACGATTAGAAAAAATCATAAAGAAGATTTTATAGTAACAGGTGTGCTGGCTGATCTTCCAGAAAATACACAGCTGCAATTTGATTTTCTTCAGCCAATGTCTTTTTTGGCCAGAACGAATAACGACCTTAAAACAAATAAGTGGGACAATTTTAACTTCTTTACTTTTCTTGAATTTAATGAATCATTTCAGCCATCACCAGAAGCTTTTGATCGCCTTGAGAAAAAATTCAACTCTATATATAAGGCTAACGAACCTAATCTGAAAGTTGTCTTCCACTTACAGAAACTAACGGATATGCACTTGCATTCTAATAATTTTCTGGCCGAGTTGCCCGGTATTGGTAACATGCAATATGTTTACATCTTTATTGTAGTCGGCATCTTTATTCTTGTTGTTGCCTGTATCAACTTTATGAATCTTGCTACAGCGAGGTCTGCACGTCGTGCTAAAGAAGTTGGTTTGAGAAAAGTAGCCGGTGCAGCACGCTTTCAATTAATACGACAGTTCCTTGCTGAGTCATCGCTCATTGCATTTATTGCGTTGGCACTTGCTGTGCTGATTGTTACTGTTTCTCTTCCGGCTTTTAATGACCTGGCTGGCAAGAAACTTCTGTTTGAGTTTTACAATCCAACACTCATCTTGTCTCTTCTGGGTATTACACTTGTTACCGGCTTGCTGGCAGGAAGTTACCCTGCGCTGTTCTTATCAGGGTTTGTGCCTGCTAAAGTATTGAAGGGAAATATTAAAGCTGGTGCAGCCAGTAGCATGTTTAGAAATTCGATGGTGGTCATTCAATTTTCAGTGTCCATCATTTTGTTGGTAGGTACAGGCGTTGTTTATAATCAACTTGAATTTATTC
>DATCRE010000620.1:0-2195 GCA_036569145.1 Cyclobacteriaceae bacterium | reverse complement strand
GCTATGGGTGAATTAAAAGCCGCACCAATACCAGCAGCAGAACCACAGGCCAGGAGCAGTGTTCTTTCCTTATACCCAAGGTTATACGTTCGTGCATAGTTTGAGCCAATACCTGCGCCGGCACTTACCATAGGAGACTCCAATCCGGCTGACCCTCCAAAGCCTACCGTTAATGCACTTGTGATAAGTTGTGAGAATGTTTGAGATGAGGGCAGTAAGCTCGACTGCTTGGTAATAGAGTAGACAATTTCAGCACTGCCACGTTGAAATGTACTCCTGAAAAATCTGTGAATGATAAATACAGTAAGTCCGATACCGATCAACGGGAAGAATGTGTATAGGAAATATTTTTCGTATGTAGTGTAGTAACGTGCTACAAATCTGCTGATGGTATGAACAAATAGTTTTAGAAGTACGGCTGCCAAACCAGATGTTAAACCAACCAGGATACTGGAGATAATCAGAAATTGTTTTTCAGAAAATCGGTTCTTCAGAAAATTAATGGCCCGAGTAATTAAACGCATACTGTGATGTTAACAAATTGTACTCAACTCTCTACTAAATGAGCTTGTCCTGTCAGGCGTTTTTATTTACCTATGTGACCATTAGATATTAACCAAACCAAATCAAACACCCACCAATTTATGAAATCTTCAATGTATTGCTATTTCTTTTTTCTGTTGCTGGCTACTCAAGCCTGCAAGCCGACGGAAACAAAGACTGCCAGCGAATTTGTAACTGTAAAAGGTACAGGTTTTGAATTGAACGGAAAACCTTATCATTATCTCGGAACAAATTTCTGGTATGGATTAAATCTTGGCTCTAAAGGATCCGGCGGTAACCGTGAAAGACTTTTGCGCGAACTTGACAGACTGAAAGCACTTGGTGTTACTAACCTTCGCGTTATGGGAGGAAGTGAAGGCCCGGATACTGAACCATACCGCATGGTGCCAGCTATTCAGACAAGTCCTGGAGTTTACAATCAGGATGTACTTGAAGGTCTTGATTTTCTTCTTGATGAAATGAAGAAGCGCGACATGAAAGCGATTATGTGTATGAATAATTTCTGGAACTGGTCGGGCGGTATGGCACAATACCTGGTGTGGGCTGGTGCTGCTGATTCCATTCCTTATCCGCCACCAAATCCTGGTGGTGACTGGGCGATATATCAGAAATTTACTGCACAGTTTTACAGCAATCAAAAAGCAGTAGATATGTTCAATAAGCACATTGAATATATGGTAAGCAGAAAGAACAGTATCTCAGGCATTGATTATAAGAATGATCCCACCATCATGGCATGGGAACTTGGCAATGAACCACGGGGCGTTGATAACATAAGCGACTTTTCAAAATGGGTAGATGCAACGGCTGGTCTATTTAAAAAACTAGACACAAATCATTTAGTAACAACAGGTAGTGAAGGAAAAACATCATCTGATTTTGCAGGTACTGATTTGTACAATGATCACTCAAGCAAGAATATAGATTATTCGACTATTCACATTTGGGTGCAGAACTGGAATTATTACGATCCCAAGAAAGCAGATTCTACGTATGCGCCAGCGTTGGCCTATGCTTTAAATTATCTGAAAGAACATGAAGTAATCGCTAAGAAGCTGAACAAGCCCATGGTGCTTGAAGAGTTTGGTATTTCCAGAGATTTGAATAGCCATGAACCGACATCACCAACTACCATTAGAAACAAATATTATGCAAGCATATTTGAAGAAGTATATAACCGCTCAAACAGAGATAGCAGCATTGTAGCAGGTTGTAATTTCTGGGCTTGGGCAGGTGAAGGCAGACCTCGCGTAGCGGAAGGCTTCTGGAAAGCTGGTGATGATTTCATTGGTGATCCACCGCATGAAACACAAGGCTGGTATTCAGTTTACGATACTGATTCAACTACCAATGCCATTATAAAAGATTACGCAACCAAAATGAGTTCTATTACTAAGTAGACCAAATAGGTTTTTTAAATGACGCAGGCTGTTTATGGATGGCCTGCTTTTTTATTGTATGAAGGATGAAGTTGTATTATCAATGCCCAATTTTTGAAACTCTTTTGTTGTTTCAATCACAGAATTTTCAACATCATCTAGCTGAAAAAAAACCAGGCTTCCATCGAAAAAACTTCCAAACCCGATTTCATTGATAAACTCAAGATAGTCATCGTTAACTAATATTCCTTT
>DATCRE010000619.1:0-8243 GCA_036569145.1 Cyclobacteriaceae bacterium | reverse complement strand
AGTTTTATATTTTTCACTTTGGTGCCTGCCTTAATAGGTTTAGGTGCACCCTTTACAGGTAAGTCTTTGATTAGTACAACAGTATCGCCGTCCTGCAACACAGTGCCATTCGCATCTTTCACCAGTAATGAATCAGTTTCCTCCGAAACGGTTGTGACTTCTGTATTTTCTTTGGGACTCCATTCATGGCCGCACTCGGGGCACATCATAGAGGTGCCGGTTGGATATCCATAAGGAGACTTACATTTGGGACATTCAGATGATTCAGACATGGTGATTTTTTCGTAAAGATAACCAAAGTCGTTTCTCTTCTCACATTCAGCGCAAGGAATGTTGCAACTGTACCGATCATCGAACGGAAAATATAACGTGAGTAGTAAGCATTATTTTGCTTACACGAGAATTCATGGTGATCTACGAAATTGCCATTGGTTGAACGCTCACCTGTGAACTTATTGCATGTGTCTCTCTAAAATACTTAGAGAGACACATGCTTAAAGCTACGACTGGTCAGAATACGCAGCATTACATTCATGAGAAACAGATTGCGAAAGCAAAGGAAGGCTATCCACTACAACACTGTCAGTGAGTGAGATTGCCGATTCGCTGGGTTTTTCCATTTTCAGTCATTCAGTAAATTTTTTAAAACAAAAACTAAACAAACTCCAATGGAATTCTGCCAGTCTTTTTTTTAAATTAAGAAACTCTGGAGAAATCTTCTGAGATCATATGTCGTTGATACCGTGTAAAGCAGAATGGATTGGCCAATTAAATTCAATTGAAGGTACTTCTGAATTCAAGCGGAGATAATTTCGTCCTTGTCTTGAATAGCTTACTGAACGATTGTGAATGTTCAAAGCCTAATGCATATGCGATCTCGCTTACGGATAAATTTGAAGTAGACAATTTTTCTTTCGCTTTTTCAATCAATTTATCATGAATGTGTTGTTGAGCGCTTCGCCCGGTGAGCGAACGCAACATATCACTCAAATAACTCGGTGACAGATTAAGATTATCCGCCAGGAACCCAACGGTGGGTATGCCTTTATTTAATGATATTTCTTTATTGTAATAGTTATCCAGCAGCGTTTCGAGCTTTTGAAGCAAATCATTGTTCACAGCTTTACGGGTAATGAATTGTCGTTTATAAAATCGATTGGCATAATTTAACAACAATTCAATTTGAGCAAGCACAACCGGCTGACTAAAATCGTCAATTCGACTGTTCAGTTCGGTTTCTATCATTTTAAATATCGAAATGATTGTTGCTCGTTCATCATCCGATAGGTGTAATGTTTCATTAGCTGAATAGGAAAAGAAGCCGTAGTATTTTACCGTCCTGGCAATCTGATGCCCTAAAAAGAAATCCGGATGGATGAGCAACGTGTATTCGGAACATACGCTGGCATCATTGTCATTACTGCCGACGATCTGTCCCGGAGATGCAAACAGCAGACCGCCTCCGTCAAAGTCATAGAAGCTTTGACCATACTTTAGTTTCCCGCGGAGATTTGGTTTGTAAGAGATTTTGTAAAAGCTCAGGACGTGGTTTTGCCGAAATCCATTCATGTTGAGTTGATCAGATGCACCATTGATGATTGCGATCAACGGATGTTTTGGCTTGGGTAAGCCAAATAGTTCAAGGCACTGTGATAAAGACTCAAACTTGAGTGGTGAATTCTCTTCCTTTTTCATATTCGGTATTAAAAAACGGAATGACCGATAACGAATTATCAATATTTAGCTATCGGTTATCCGTTTCATTTATCAAACATGATTTTCATTCATAGCGTTCATTTTTGAGAGGCCCTGAGCAGCATTAGAAACTGGTTCCCATTCTTCCCAGGTTGCGAGTCGTTCCGCATAAGCAGCCCGTACCCAGGGTAAGCATTGATTACCTAGAAAGAATCTCAACGGAGGGTGCTCTGCATCAACAACTTTGAAGATGGCTTCTGGTGTTGCGTTAGGATCGCCACGTTCCATTGTTGCGAGCGTGTCAAAAAAATTAGTTTTGAAATCGACATACATCTCTAAACCTGGTGCGAACTTCAGCGACTCAGGGCTGCCGAATTCAGTGGCATAGGCTCCGGGCTCTATAATAGTAACTTTAAGATTAAAGGCCTTTACTTCTGCTGCCAGACTTTCGTGTATCGCTTCGAATGCCCACTTCGATGAACAATAATAACCGATTACAGGCAACGTTACATGGCCAAGATTACTGGATGTTCCTACTATATGCCCGCCACCTTGTTTGCGCAGCAATGGCAAGGCGGCCTGAATAACTGATACTGCGCCAAAGATATTTGTGTCGTACATAGCGCGTACCTCATCTGCATTAGCTTCTTCTATTGTGCCAATAAGAGCATAACCCGCATTATTCAAAACAATATCAAGTCTCCCGAAGTGTGCATGCGCTTGTGTCACCGTTCTCTTTACTTGTTCTGGTTTTGTTACATCAAGTTCCAAGGTTAGTACATTATTTCCGTACTTTTCTTTAAGGGCTGCAATGCTTGCCAGGTTGCGTGCGGTCGCTACTACTTTGTCACCACGTTGAAGAGCAGCTTCGGCCCACACACGTCCAAATCCTCTTGATGCACCCGTGATGAACCATACTTTGTTTGTTTCCTTTTTATGTGTCATTGACATTTTGTTTAAAATGATTAACTGCACAAAAGTCCGCAGATGTCACTCCACGCTTGTAGTCTAATCGCCGGATTTTGTAGGCTATTTGCGGATAATATGTTAACAATTGTAGATATAACTGGTACGCGAAAGAGAAAACGTCTCGAATCAAAAGGCAGGACCAGCCGCTATAATCGATTTGCCGCGCAACGTTCACCTGAGTAATTGTTTTGCTATATCAACCTGTCATCTAAAGTTATTGGCCTGCTATGAGCGATTTTTACGTGACTAAAGTCCGTATGTCTTGGGTTAACGAGAATATTATAATCCGGAGACGTAACTGAGGGGACCATTACCGCAAGGGAAGTGTAACTTTGTAGCCACGTTGTTCCCCAGCGTTGAACATCGTCAAAGTATCCCTTTTTTTCCCAATGCTCGGGGAGGTACTTCGTTTCAGGTTTTACAATACTGTTATCAGGAAGTTCAAGCGTAAGCAATACCAGGTCAGGAGGCTTCACAACAGTTGGCAGGTGTACAAGGCATTCAAGGATCGCCAGCGAAATATTACTGGAAGTATATAAGATCGGATGTTTACTCGCTTGGTGCCATCTCCCTGACACTAATGTTGAACCGAAGCCACTGATATCGCTTGCGTATTTTGCTTTTTGTATTCGATAAACCAGCATCAATACACACCGTATTCAATTCGCAGGAGCTCTTCTTTCACAAGATCAATCCCCAGACTTGACGAAAGGAGGTGAATAGGCTTATCGTTATTCAATGCTGGGATTGGGGAGTCTAGCCAGGTTACGAATGATTCTTCATTGTTATCAAATGCAGACAATCCAATTTCGTAAAGCTCAGCAAGCTTTAAAATATTTTCTGAAGCAGCAAAGCTGATCAGCGTTGCTTTACTTTGTCGCTGATAGGTTCTGACAGAAACACCTATCAACTCTGCGGTGTCTTTTTGTTGCAAGCCAAGCTTGTGAGAAATGTGTTCGACATGTTTTTTCCTCAAGGGTCGTTCTCTCACAGCATGCCATAATCGTTGTCTGGAATCAATATTCATCAAGCTCTTTTCTCCAAGGTGTTCCAGAAACTTTATCATAAAAATAGGTACGTCATTTGACGTATTAAGTTACGACATTTTGTCAATTGAGCACCTAAATGAACCTAAAAAACTTTTGTTGCCTATTTAGGGATGTTTAGGTTTGAGCAACAAACTAGCAACAAAAATGAATCGAAATTGGACCAGCAGAAATTGCAATAAGTTGATGGACAGTGTTTTTACAAGTAATTGAAGCGACTACTTCCCGATACAAAATGTGCCCGTCCTTGGTTGTCAGTGTGTTTACTGATTCGAGTAACAAAATAAATGGTAACAAGAATTACCTAAATACACCTCAACATCTCTAAACATCCCTAAAGAAATTTTTGAGTGTCCGTTACTCGGCAACAAAGGTTAAGGAGCGTGGGAGAGATGATCAAGCGAGTGATGATGAGCTACAATCCCTGTAACTTTTGGTAAAGTAGATGTCTGCTCTTTTGCGACATGAGGCAAATAACTACCGAGGCAATGGAATTAATTTCCTACATGATGGAATGATTGCAGATAGTGTTGAGACTCGAAACTCGCAGAGAAAACTTCATGACCGAAATACACGAGTAATTTTCCTATAATTCCCAAATCGATTTTTTCTGTTCCTCTGTTAAACATAAGTACTAATTGCCCACAGCTGTTAGCGTTCGTTGTTATTTCCGTTTTATTTTCCAATTATTTTCTTTCTGTGGTTTTGGCCCCAATCACGCAACGCTTTCATTACTTCATACAATGTTTCTGCGTGTTCTGTAACTTCGTATTCAACTGTCGGAGGAAATGTGTCGTAAACGTTCCGATTGACAAGATGATTTGCTTCTAAGTCTTTCAGTTCTTTTGACAACATTTTGTCGCTTATTCCTTCAACTTCCCTTGCAATTTCTTTAAAACGTTTTGCACCGCTCGACAACGAAAACAAAATCGGAAGTTTCCAATAGCCGCTCAATGTTTCCATTGCATCTTTTATAGCACGAATGCTTGTGGGATCACATTTAATTGTCTTTGCCATTGCTGAACAAAATTACATTACTAACCCAAACGTAAGTGCTAACTTCTGGGTTATTGCTTACCAATGGTTAGCAAATGTAAATAACTTTGCAACGTCAAACAAAAATTGAAAAAAGATGAGCAAAGACAAAAAAATCTATTGGACTGTTACCATTATTGCAATGGCTTTAATTGTGTTACCCTCGTATTTCGCACCTCGTGAATACTTAATTGAAACCATTCGCAGAATGGAATTTCCAAGTTATTTTGGATTAGAGTTAGATATTCTAAAAATTGTTGGTGCAGTAATTATTCTTATTCCCACAATTCCTACGATGTTTAAAGAGTGGTCGTATGTGGGTTTCGGAATACTTTTGTTGTCGGCAAGTTTAGCACATTGGCTTGTTGATGGAATGGCAAAAGGTATTGCACCGCTTGTTCCATTTGCTGTTTTGGCCGTGTCGTATTATTATTTCAGAAAACTGAATTATGCGAAGTGAAATTTTGAGTACAGTTTTTTCGATGAGTTGTCTAGCGGCTTGCGGTCAGCAAACCGAACAACAACAAAGCTTTAAAACAATAACCACGAAAAAAGAAAATATAATGAAAGTTGAAATTTGGTCAGATATAATGTGTCCGTTCTGTTATATCGGAAAACGAAATTTTGAAATGGCATTATCGCAATTTGCAAACAAAGGATTTGTTGAAGTGGAATGGAAAAGTTTCCAACTTGACCCAACACTTCCCGAAGTTCCGAAATATCAAGACGATATGTATATGTTTGTCGTTGACCGCAAAGGTTTCAGTTACGAACAGTCAAAGAAAATGCACCAAGATTTAGTTCAATATGCAAACAGCGTAGGGCTTGAATACAATTTTGAAAAGGCTCTTGTTACCAATTCGTTGAAATCTCATCGACTGATTCAGTTTGCGAAAACAAAGGGACTTGGGGAGAAGGCAGAAGAGCGTCTCTTCTGTGCTTATTTTACACAAGGGAAAAACCTTGCGGATGAAGCTATCTTAATTGAATTAGGAAAGGATATCGGATTAACAGAGGCAGATGTGAATGAAGCCTTGACGAACTCAATTTATCAAGACAAAGCAGAACAGGACGCTCGTGACGCCCAAAACTTAGGAGCAAGAGGGGTTCCTTTTTTTGTATTCAACCGAAGATATGCTATTTCAAGAGCGCAACCCCCTGACCAATTGCTGCAAATGCTGAAAAAGTCCTTTGAAGAGTGGCAAAAGGAAAGCACGAGTTCACAATTGATCATGACGCAGGGCGTAGTCTGTACGCCTGGTGGAGAATGCAAGTAAATTGATAGAATTATTTAATTGAATACTTAGAGACGTAATGAAAATCACTCGTCTTTCAATGTGATCGACTTGCTTCAATTATCTTGAGGGACGAAATTACATATGATGTGGATTGATCATATTATGCCAGCCGAAGTAAGAAAGTAGTTAAAATATCATCTGGAAAGTCGTATTGTTGTCACATAACTTATTGATAGTTAGGTGATATGATAAAATGTTACTTGAGTTTACTTCCCAATACAAAACTTGCTAAAAATATTATCCAGCAAATCATCTGTAGTAATCGTTCCAGTTATCTCGCCAAGGTAATGTAACGCCTGCCTAATATCCATCGCCATGAAGTCACCGGTGATGTCGTTGGCCATGCCTTCGAGCACGCGTTCGAGAGCTTCGTTGGTTTGTACAAGGTTCTGGTAATGGCGTAGGTTAGTTACCATCACATCGCCTTGCTTCACTTGTTTTACATGGAAGTGGGCGAGGATCTTGTCTTTGAGTTGTTGTATGTTGGTTTTGTTGGCGGCTGAGATCAGCACAAAATCATCGGCTTCCAACTGTTGCGTTAACTCAGCATCAGCACGATCTACTTTGTTGCCGACTTTTATGTAAGGTATATTCAGATTTTCGAGTTCGTTTACTTCTTGTTTAATCTCGCCAGCTGTGGTCTGTGACAAGTCGAACAAATACAAAATAAGCGATGCCTTCTTCATACGGTCGCGCGTACGCTCAACCCCCATGGCTTCAATCACATCTTGTGTTTCGCGGAGGCCTGCGGTGTCTATGAATCTGAAGTTTACACCGCCCAGCACAATCTCGTCTTCAATGACATCGCGTGTAGTGCCGGCTATGTCTGATACAATAGCTTTCTCTTCGTTGAGCAGAATGTTGAGCAATGTTGATTTACCTGCGTTGGGTTTGCCTGCAATAACAGTAGGTACACCATTCTTGATAACGTTGCCTTGATCAAATGACTGGATGAGTGAATGCAGGAATGACTGTATCTTCAGAATGAGTTGACGAAGGTCATCACGGCGCGCAAACTCTACATCTTCTTCACCAAAATCAAGTTCCAGTTCGATGAGTGATGCAAAGTGTATTAACTCTTCTCTTAATGCATTAATCTCCTTCGAGAAACCACCGCGCATTTGATTTAATGCCGCCTGGCGTGCGTTGTCTGTTTCCGCATGAATAAGATCAGCCACAGCCTCTGCCTGCGCCAGATCAAATCTTCCATGAAAGAAAGCCCGCTTGGTAAATTCTCCTGGTTCGGCTAACCGTGCTCCATTTTTTAGTAAGATTTTAATAATCTCTTTAACAATAACCTGCGAACCATGACAGGAGATTTCTACAGAGTCTTCTTTTGTAAATGAATTTGGTGCTTTGAAAATAGAGATCAGTACTTCATCTATTTGCTTTTGTTCATCAACAATAGTTCCGAAGTGAATAGTATGTGTCGGCTGTGATGCAAGATCTTTGCCCTTAAATGCTTTTTGAGTTATCTGGATAGATTGATCTCCTGATAATCGTATAACAGCAATTGCACTTATGCCTTGTGCAGTAGCAAGTGCAACAATGGTATCATTTTGTTTAGCAATTGACATAGGTGCGTAAGTTACTCAAAGACCAATGCAAATGGTGTATTGAATTTAAACTTTCGTAAGTGGAGAATTATTACTTCCGGATAATCAATACAGGAATGTTTACACGATGCCTAACAACATCAAGGGTTGTACCGAAAATAAGATCCTTGATGAACTTATGACCATGCGCTCCCATGACCAGAAGATCGGCGTTAAACTCTTTTACTAAAACAGGTATCTTTTGTTTCGGATTTCCAAAGCCTATGGTCATGTCAACATTGAAGCCACGCTGCACTAACTGATTCCTATAGCTCTCTAATGCCGAGTGATCTTCTGACGATTCAAAGTCAGCAATATCACTTCCATAAATCATAGCACCTACGGTTTCTGTTACGTGAATCAATATGTATTGCGCTTTACTTCCACCTTGCGCCAATGCACTGCTTATCGTTAGAACGTCAATGTTACTGAAGTCAACACAAATTGCAATTCGTGAATATTCAGGCATCTTAAGATCTTCGAGCGTTAGCGCTGTTCCGTGTGGAACTGGTGTTTGTCGTTCGGCACTACGTTTATCAATGATAGGTTTAAAAGTTATATAAAGTAAGAGGAGCAGGGAAGCGATGCTTACAGGTACAGCCGTT
>DATCRE010000618.1:0-2140 GCA_036569145.1 Cyclobacteriaceae bacterium | reverse complement strand
ACTATCGGGTTTTATTGAATGAAGAGTATTGATGATCATATTCTTTTCATCCCTTGTAAGCACTATAAATGGTGATCCTAAAGTACCTATTAACGTGTCTCCTGAGAATCTGTTGTCCAGATGGTCAACGAGATCATCACCGGTATATGAATAGGTCAAACAAACTATGCCTTCCTTATTGAATATTTCTTCATCAAAAAAATCATCCAGAAATATTTCAGAAGGCGATTTTTCGCTGGAGCATGTGCATACTGATATAATCAGGAGTATGTATAGAATTGATCGTTTTATCATGAGTAAACCAGATTAATGACAGAGTACATTTTCAAACCATTCATCCTTGAATGCTTTTTCGATCAGTGGATCTTGATTTCATTTCATTACACCAATGTTCTTTCGCATACCACTCGTCTTCAAATAAAGCCTTCAATGCAAGTATATCATTCCACTCGGCCACGTTAGGACAATCCTCAATTCGATACCATGGATAAGTATACCGTAATTTTCGCACCCTGCTTCCTTTTATTATTTCGAAAACCACTGCTCCTGCATCATAGTGTGTTATAGCGGAAGTGCCAGTATTACATTTTTCAATTAGTATTTTTTCTTCTGGAAGTTCAAATAAGTGATGATTAGTCAACTTATGTAAAAAGGAACTGGCTTCAGATTCTCGACATTTATACCTCAGAAATTCGTCTTTGTGAATCAAGCCTAATTCCGTCTTAGAAAGTATAGTATCCAATTCGACTATATTCGTTCGAACTTCAATCTTCTCCCAAACGCCATTGCTGAAACAGAAAAGTTTCGTTAATCCATAGTCTAAATCACCTTGTGGAGTGAAGGCAATTGTAACCTCTTTAGATTCTATGATATCCCTAATATTTTCAGATATATGTTCTAATGAGCTATTGGATTTAAAGGATGGGATTACAGTATGATCATTACAGGCGCTACAGATAAGAAGCGTAAGAAACATTATAGCTTTCATATAAAGCATTGGACTAAACGTTAACTCTTCCAACCGTATATTGATACATACCGTTTCCAACCGAACAACGTCTTTCTATAAATGGAGAGATCAGCATGGCTACATTCGCCACAAAGCCTACGATACATAAAAACGCATAAGGTATTATCCCTTAAAAAAATGGGCTCAGCTGCATTATAGTATATTCCTCGATATCTCTTCTTAAAGTACGGCCATCCCTTTTTAGGATTTTGGAGAAGGGCATTTATCGTGTCTGAAGATGAGAACTCTCCATCGATGTAAAAACCAACGTGCGAACTATCGGGTTTTATTGAATGAAGAGTATTGACTACCGTATTCATTTCATCCTTTGTAAGTACAATGAAAAGTGGCCCCCAAGACTCTTTTATCGTATCTCCTAAGATGTGACGATCCAGATGGTCAACGAGACCATCGCCGGTATATGAATAGGTCAAACAAACTATACCTTCCTTATTGAATATTTCCTCATCAAAAAAATCATCCAGAAATATTTCCGAAGGAGATTTTTTATCGGAGCATGCGGATGCTGATAGCAGTAGGCATATATACAGAGCAAATCTTTTCATAGTATTTAAATTCTCAAACTAATCTTTCATGTATAGCTTTAACTTATGTATCTAATTACATTTTGTACCTGCAATTGATTTCATATGTTTTCGAGCAATTTGCTCAATTTGACTTCTGGAGTAACCAGAAACACTTAAAATTTTGTCAACAAAAGTAGGTGACCATTTACCTTGCTGCTCTAAACCAATAGCAGCTTTTAAAATTAACCCTTTCGCATCACCTTGAGCCATTGAATTTGGAAAAGCAACCTCTAACGCGTCTGCCAATAGTTTTAAATAATTTGTGAATATGGCAACATGATCGTCATCTTCGCTGTATTTGTTATCTGATAGATAATTGACTAAAGCATGAAAACACTCATGATAAATTGTCGCTGCAACATACTCTTGAGACACCCCTTTAAATTTGCTGGGGTCTAATGTGGTTTGAACATTGATTATGTCAGAAAACCATCCATCCGGTTCTGCCCTATCTGTTGATCCAAGCGCATCACTTAAATCACCTTCTACTAAAATCAAATTTACTTTATCAGTAGAATTAAAAGCATCCTGAATCAATTTGTTA
>DATCRE010000617.1:0-8906 GCA_036569145.1 Cyclobacteriaceae bacterium | reverse complement strand
AGACTCTACATTATCAAGTATGATCTTCACTTTTTTCCAAACCTCCAGCACATCATTAAAATGAATAAAATAAGGTTTATACAACGGATTATCCGAAACAAGAAGCATGCCGTTGGATTCCTTTAAAAAATTATAAACTCGTTTGTAAACAATACCTTCCTCTTTAGTAATAATTATATACGTTTCACCGTTTTTAATGCTTGAGAGATCAGCAACATACTCACCGATCACTATTGATTTAGACGGAACAGGTAACATAGAGTCGCCAGCTATTTCAAAAGCTCTGTGTGTTGCATGAGCAGAGAGAAACGGAAGGTTGAGTTTTGGCAATTCCTTTACAAACTCAGCATCACCAAAACCATTGAGATACCCAGCTGACGCTTTTTTTGTAACAAATTCTACATTCTCATTATTCTGAGAATCTACCGTAATAGCCAGAACATCGTTCCCTCGTTTGTACTTATCATTGTTTGATTTACTTTTTTTTCCTTTCGATAAATCAACACGAATGAGTGTATCCAGATCCAGGTTAAATACATCCGCTATTTTTATGGTCATTTGTACTGGCGGCACACAGCGAAATTCCTCATACGAACCAATTACAGGTGGCTTTACATCCAGTTTCTCAGCAAGTTCACGCTGCGTCCACCCAGATTGCTCCCTTAAATAGCGCATATTTCTATTCACAATTTCCATTGCTGATCGGGCTCCTACACAAAACTACTATAAATAGTTATATTTTATAATTTTTAACTAAAAATAATAGCTAACAATAAACACTTGAAATAAGCGGTAATTGTAGGTATCTCACATTTTCTGAGTTTCGATAGATTAAAAATAGCCTTGAAGCGGCACAGGACTGTTTAGAGACAGATTCGCTGATTATAATTAACCTATCACTAAGGCCACAAAACAAAAAAGCTACCCAAAGAGAGTAGCTTTAAGCGGATATCTAAAATTCTTATTGAGCAGCAATTTCTATAGTACCCATATTAGTTACAGTACCGATCGACACAGATATATTTGCTTTTTCAACAGGTTGATAACTACTGTTTGGTGAAAATGAAATCAGATATGAGCCACTCGCCAAGCCTCTTATCATAAAAGCACCTGTAGAATCGGCAAATGTTGTACGTAAAGTATCACTGTTTAAAATTGCATAAATAGCAGGTGTCGACGCTGCAGGTGTTACAATGCCTTTTATTGCTCCATCTTCTGCCCTTGTGATAGTTCGAATGACCGGTTTTAATTTATAGCTACCATTACCTGTTAATACAATAGATCGTGCAACATCAAAATCCAGCAATAGTTTGTAGGTAATTCCTGCTGTTAATGTTTCATTAACTAAAAGTTTAAGACCAGATTGCTGGGCACTTGGTGTGCTCAACTCAAATACATCACCTGTATTTAAGGCAACGGAATTATGAGTACCAAGTGTTAATCTTACCTGAGAAATTTTTCCTGCAGGCAATTCCAAATCACCAAGCAAAGTATCCAATCCGTTGGTAAGATCCATCAGATTGTAAACACCTTTATTAACATTAAGAGTCTTCCAACCAGCATCAGATTCATCATCACCAACATGAACTTCCAGACTTTGAATATCAATATTTACGCGCGCAAAATCACCAGGAGCATCTGTTAACCAGATCTGCAACTTGGCATTTTTTTCATCACTTGTACTGCATGCCATTACAACACATAGCAAACAAGCAATACCGATTTTCAATGCTTTCTTTTTCATAGCAAAGATTTTTAGTCCTGACAATTAATACGTCAAAACAAATCAACGTGACTGATCTTAAAACCTAAGTTTAGACAGGCAACATGTATTGCCTTTAAATATCAGTGTTTGATCGATAAAAATATATGATTAAAATCTGACCTGAGTCTGTTATGTTAAATCCGATATAAAATCCCTAGCAGAGATTATATAAATCATCTTTGATTGCGGGAGCATTCCGGTAGATTCGCAACGCACTTCATTGGCAATTAGTGTTCATTGGTAAAAGATAAACAGCACGTTGGCGATAACTTATTCTCCCAGAGAAAGACTTTACTTAATTTAGAATATCCCAAGTCCGCAGAAATAAACATCCCCACGTTATGATAAAGGACGAGTTACTCCAGGAAAAAGAACAAGACCAGAAAGTTTTTCATCAAGTTGATCGTGTTGATCTTTATCATTTTGGATACGAAACATCCGGAAGTGTAAAAGGCGATGCTGATGTATTTGTTTCGTATTTAAACAGAATACTCAATGGAGATTTAGTTGAAAACAAATACAATGGTTTTTCTGACGACGAGAAAAAAGAAAGAATAAAACAGATTAAAGAGCTTGAAGCACAACTCCTGGAGAAGGAAGAGACCAATGCAAAAATAGAAACCGAAATAAAAAATAAAGAGAAAGACATAGACAAATACAGAAGAGATCTTCTACAAATCAGGGAAGCCAGATCTCATGATCATGAAAAAATAAAGAAAGAAAGTTTTAGTGTGTTGAAATTCTCACTCAACTTGTTTCTGCTTGCCATGTTGTCTGTTTATCTCTTTTTCTTTTATGTATCTGCAACATACAAAGCATTGTATATCGATTTTGAAGGCATTGCCGAAAAAATTGCTAAAGGCGAAGGTACAGGAAGTATAATGCCCGGAGCATACGAGTTAGTAGAAGCCATTCAATACAATTATCTCCTTTTTCTATTGCCATTTGTATTTTATGCTTTTGGCTGGGCCTTTCATATTTTACTTGAGATGAACAGTAAAATAAAATACGTTTTTCTCACCATGCTTATTGCTGTTACATTCACAGTAGATTTCTTACTGGCCATGATCATCAGCAACAATACCGAAAATGCTAAAGCGCTGATGGGACTTCCGGTAACACCGTGGACTCAAAGCCCGTCTTTCTATATTATTTTATTTCTCGGATTCCTGGTATACATCATCTGGAGCATTCTTCTCGACTCACTTCTCAGAGAGTGGGATAAAAAAGAGATCACCGATAATCTGCGAAAAATAATCAAGCATCTTCATACCGATAGTCTGGTTTTAAAAAAGAGAATATCGGACGTTACTGATCTTAAAAATAAAATTACAGACTATCGCGAAGACATAAGCACCGTTATGGCTGGAAATCTGAAGAAATATATTGATCAGTTTTCATTGGGATGGATTGCTTATCTCACACCTCCTAACATGAAGGATGTAAAAGAGAGATGCCTGTTTCTCAAAAAAGAGTTTGAAGAAAAACATAATATAAAAAACGGCATTGTAAAAGTAACAAATAAACGCTCCTCTTGAATTTTTCATAAAGCCACTGATGCTTCAAAACTCTTAGTGATTCTTATGCAGTTCGGTAAACAAATCATTCGCACATTGATAATACCCTGGGTAAGTCTTGCTCTTCTTGTTACCGCTTGTAAAATGCCAGCACCAGAGAAGAAGAAAAACGAACTGCGTGTAAAGCACAACTATATTGTCTTGCTTGATCTCTCAGACAGATTAATTGTACAAAACGATCAACCTGCACGCGACACTCAAATCATAAAAGATCTTTATTCCATTTTCGAAGAGAAAGTAAAGCGGGAGTTGTACATAAAATCGAGAGATGAGATTCGCGTTGTTATTGCACCACAACTCGGCGCTGATCTTAATAACGATGTTTTTGAAGACAGGCTTTATGTTAACATGGGAAGTCTGAATCATGTATTGCGTAAGTCAAAAGAGAACGATCGCAGAAAAGATTTCTTCGCTAATCTTGATACACTTTATAACAGAGCTGTATTCAGTCAGCGATCCGAAGATTATTACGGAGCCGACATTTGGAAATATTTCTATGAAGATCTTAAAACAGATTATTCGAATGATACGCTTACACAAAATTTTCTTTTCATTCTCACTGACGGATACCCGATTGTTGGTCAACAAAATAAATTGCTGAAAGTAAAGAATGAATTTCCAAACCTTGAAGTTGTATTGGTAGAAGCTGCTCCGCGCGAAAGAGATTTGGAGTGGGATCATATTATGAACATTTGGGAAGATTGGTTTAACACCATCGGTATTAAAAAATACACGCTCATCAAAAGAGGTTCTATCACAAAAGAACTCGAACAAATCAGATCAGTTATTCAGGAAAGTAATACAACAGAAGTAACAGCCTCACGGGTAATCCATCCAAAAAAAATTATACAATCAGTTGATAGTACAACATTAGCAGAGCTTTATAAAAATGAAAAACGGTATGCACTGGTTATCGGAAATTCAAAATATAAAAATGTAGCGGCCTTGAGAAATCCTTTCAATGATGCAACAGACATGGCTGATCTTCTCAAAGAAATGAATTTTGATGTAATCAGTGTTACAGACGCCACCTACATAGAAATACGAAGTGCCTTTCAAAAGTTTCATGAAAAATTGGTTAATGGTCCAAAGGATGAAACTGTTGGATTAGTTTACTACTCAGGACATGGCTTACAATATGACGGAGAAAATTACTTTGTTCCTGTTGATGCTAAAATCGAATATGAAGACGATGTTCCGCGACAATGTTTTCCGGTACAAAAAATTATTCTGAAAGATATGGAGCGATCCAATTCGCGAATGAATATTTTAATTCTCGATGCCTGTCGAAACAATTCCTTTCCGCAATCTACTCGCTCGCTACAAAATGGATTAGCCGAAATGAAAGTAGGCAAAGGTTCCTTCATTGCTTATGCTACAGCGCCAGGCTCTACAGCCTCAGATGGTATGGGTAGAAATGGTTTATACACACAAGAGTTAATCAAGGCCATTAAGAAACCCTATTTGCCGATAGAGAGTGTGTTTAAAGAAGTTCGCATAAATGTGCTGCGCCTTTCAGGTGAGAGTCAGTATACATGGGACTACTCCAACATCACGGGCGATTTTTATTTTAATCTTAATTCTGTCACGCTTAATCAATAGCCTTGAGTGATGCCGATTAGCTTTGAAGTTTTTGCCAATAGTTCTGACTTAGTCGGAAATTTTCTCCAAAAACAGATAATTAATCGGAAATTTTCTCCAAAAAGACCGAGTTAGTCGGAAATTTTCTCCAAATTGAATAAAATTAGCTGACTTAATGGGAAAAATTCCCCCTTCAAAAGTGCAGGAAATCATCTTCGCCTCTTCCGACAAAAAGGAATCAAAGCGAATTTCCTCCCTATTGAAAGCAAAACTGATTCGAAAAATTGCTCCCCGCATTTATACCACAAATCTGGAAAACGAACCAGCTGTGGTAATAAAGCGAAACTGGTTTCGGATTCTCGCTCATTTATTCCCGCAATCCATTCTAAGCCATCGAAGTGCCCTTGAATTTAAGCCAACTTCGTCGGGTCATATTTACCTCACGTACTCACACACTTCTAATGTTAAGCTGCCAGGTTTAACTATTCACTTATTAAAAGGCCCAGCAGTAATAGAAGGTGATAATCCGTTCTTTGAAGAGCTCTATGCTTCTCAAGAGGCCCGCGCTTTTTTGGAAAATCTTCAGGAGACAAGAAAGAATAATGAAGAGCGCAAAAATCTATCACTTCCAGAAATTGAAGAAAGGCTTGAAACACTTGTAAGAACAAAAGGTGAGCAAAACCTGAACGTCCTGCGTGATACAGCAAGAGAAATTTCCACAGCATTACAAATGCAGAAAGAGTTCAGAAAACTAAATCAAATAATCACTGATCTTTTATCAACCGGTAAATCAAAAAATTTAATATCACCAATAGCACTGGCACGTTCTCTTGGCGAGCCCGTTGATCCTGCCAGAATAAAACTATTTGAAAGCCTTTATGAAGAGCTCGCAGGAAAAATCTTTCCGGAATACAAAGAGCCTAGCACTACGAATTCATATAAGACATTTGCCTTTTTTGAAGGCTATTTTTCAAATTATATTGAAGGTACAGAGTTCACAGTAAATGAGGCCAAAGAAATAATATTGACTGATACCCCAATGCCAGCAAGAGATGAAGATTCTCATGATATACTGGGTACATATCGCATAGTATCGGATAAAAAAGAAATGTCAATTTGTCCATCCACAGCTAATGAGTTTTTAGATATCATGCGGAGTCGACATGCCATCCTTCTACAATCTCGCAAGTCTAAAAAACCCGGTGAGTTCAAAGATAGAAACAACCGCGCTGGTAATACCGAATTTGTGGATTGGACCTTAGTCAGCGGTACCTTGAAAAAAGGCTTTGACTGGTATTCACTCTTAAAAGATCCTTTTGCAAAAGCCGTTTATATGATGTTTCTGGTGAGTGAAGTGCATCCGTTTCTCGACGGAAATGGCCGGATAGCACGAGTGATGATGAATGCCGAACTCTCTTCAAAAGGATTAATTAAAATCATTATACCAACGGTATATCGTGAAGACTATATGGGTGCGTTACGAAAACTCACCAGGCAGCAAATTGCAGATCCTTACATAAGAATGCTGAAAAGAGCTTATGAATTCAGTGCTACCTTAAACCACGAAAACATTGACAGCATGGAGCGATACCTGGAAGCTTGTGACGCATTTAAAGAACCAAAAGAAGGGAAGTTGAAATTTTAAAATCATCACAAAGAAATTTTTTATTCACGGATATTATATCTGATTCAAGAGCCGTGAGCTCTTAAAAAAGGCGACTAAGGTATTTTTCAGGTATTCAATAGAAAGCATTTCAAAATAGTTTTAATAGCAAGACTCATTTTTTTATCTCCATTCAGCTCCATGGATAATTTAATCTTTGGACAACACATGCTTCATGTTCGTGCTGTAGCTTCACGTTTTAAAAATAAAAGCCCACAATGGAAAAACATTTACGAACATCTCTGACAGCACTGGTTTTATTTCTGCTGGTGCTCACGCAAGCAAAAGCACAGATTAATCTGACAGCACTCAACAGCAGCTATTCTCAAGACTTCAATACATTAGCTGCTACCGGAACAGCCAATGATACCAGCACTGTACCACATGGCTGGACTTTTCTGGAAACAGGAACGAATGCCAACATTACTTATGCTGCAAGCACTGGCTCTTCAAACACAGGCAATACATATAGCCTGGGCCTCGATGCTGATAGAGCATTCGGTGGTTTACAATCCGGATCACTTGTTCCATTTATTGGTGCACGATTTGTCAACAGCACTGGCGCAACGATTACCAGTTTGCAAATTACATATACAGGAGAACAATGGAGACTTGGCGCAACACCACGCACACAAGCTGATCGGTTAGATTTTCAATACAGCCTCAATGCGTCTTCACTTTCTACTGGTACATGGACTGATGATGACTCACTTGATTTTATCGCGCCAATACTTTCAGGTACTGTAGGTGCTCTCAATGGAAATGCTACCGCGAATCGAACAACATTAAACGGACTCATACAAGGATTATCTATTGCTCCAGGTGCTACATTCTGGATCAGATGGTCTGACTTTAACGTAGCCAGCGCCGATGATGCATTGGGTGTTGATGATTTTTCAATTATACCTATTGGTACTTCTGTTAATGAACCTCAAATTGTTTTAACACCTTCTGCCCTGAATTTTGGTGAAGTTACAATCAACACCAGCAAAGTACTTGCATACACTGTCTCAGGATCTCACCTGACGGATTCACTTATTCTCATAACTTCATTTGGTTCGCCATTTAAAGTTTCTCTTGATAAAATTAACTTCAGCGACTCTATCACTGTAACCGGAGCTGATTCTGTTTATGTAAAATTTTCTCCCGTGAGCAATGGTATGGTTTCAGATTCAATACTTCACTCCGGCAGCGGAACTTCCAGCAGATTGTTTGTAACCGGTAATGGTTTTGATCCGCTGAGTAATATTATTTCTATTGCCAGTGCCCGTAGTAAAAGTGCCGGAGCTAAAGTTACTGTAGCCGGACGCATTACCGTTGCCAATCAGCAAGGAAGTCCATCATTTGTGCAAGATGCCACGGGTGGCATTCCTGTTTTTGATTACAACTTCAGCAATGCCATTGCTATTGGCGATTCAGTTGTTGTTACAGGTCTAATTGGTTTTTTCAATAACCAGATCCAGATCAGCAGCAACATATCTTTTTTATTGGTCGATTCTGTCAAACGATACATCACTCCAAAACTTATTTCTATTGGAGATCTGGCAGCGAATGAAGGCTTACTGGTAACGGTACAACATGTTTCGCTGGTAAATAAAGCATTTGTCTTCTATCCGCAGAGCACAGAACAAATAACGGACAGTACATTAGTTGCTGATTTGCGTATTGATGGTGATACTAACATACCAGGCCTTACAAAGCCACAAGGTATTGTTGATATTACTGGTGTTGTTGGTCGTTTTAAAACCAACACTCAATTGTTACCACGTTTCCGTGAAGATATACCGGGCGCTACAGAACCTCAAACACCATTTGATTCCATTCCAAAAGCAAACACATTTGATCTGATGAATTGGAATCTGGAATTCTTCGGTGCAAGACGTGAAGATTATCCACAGGAATACGGCCCTGCCGATGAACCACTTCAATTACAAAATGTACAACACGTCATCAACGCAGCTCATGCTGATGTTATAGCCGTGCAAGAAGTATCAAATGATTCATTGTTCAATGAATTAATACACGAGCTACCAGGCTATAAAGCCATTTGCTCTAGCCGATATTCATATTCATTCCAGGGACCCGACAGCACCTTTCCTCCACAGAAAGTCTGCTTCATCTACGACAGCTCAACCGTTCACATCGAGTCTGCACGCGCTATGTTTGAAAACCTGTATGATTCTGCGAGACTTTACAATGCATCGTTACTTCCCAATTATCCAACAGGTGATGCGAGTAGCTTCTGGTCGAGCGGACGTTTGCCATTTATGATTACAGCTGATGTTACTATCAATGGAGTAACAGAAAAAATTCGTTTCAT
>DATCRE010000616.1:0-5435 GCA_036569145.1 Cyclobacteriaceae bacterium | reverse complement strand
ATTCTTAGCAGGTTCAGTATTTTGATCTGACTTGCTTGCATTTCTTGGTTCTAATTCAGCAAGTTTTGCCTCAAGTAAGGAGATCTTTTTCTGAAAACCACCGCGTCTACGCTTCTTAACCGGCTCACTGCGATCTTCATGTTCGGCTTCATCCTCACCATCAGGATCATCAACTTCAGCATCTCCAGATGTCTGAGCAGTTTCAGCTTTCGCATTAACCGTCTCTTCACCTTCCGACCCAAAAAGCCTAAAATCACTAACTGGTTTCTTTACCTCAAGAGGTGCGCCAACATCATCGCCAGCGGTAGAAACATTTTGAGTATCTGCCATTAAATCTAAGCTCCCATGCGCTTAATTGCGCTGCCAGTAGCAATACAAAAATGCTATCATAGTTTTTAATTTATTCAATTTGCTGAAGGTTGATTTTGATTCTGTGATTGTTGATTTTGATTCTGTAACTGTGCTTGCTGCTGCATGTTTTGCTGACCCATATAATTATCCATTACTCCTGCAAAGTGATCTAATTCAGCCTGCAGCGTTGCAAGATTTGCTTGTGAGTGTGCCTGTATTTGAGCGGTTGCTATTTTTGTTTGATTATCCATAGCAGCAACTTGTAATTTAGCCTGATTTTCAATTTGTTTGCTTTCCAATTTCTGATGCGCGGCATTAAGAGCTTGTGTAAGTTGCTGAACCATTTGCATAGCCTGTTGCATCTTAGCTTGCACTTGCGGCGGCAATGGCTCTTGTCCTTGCTCTTCTTGTGCAATTGCTTGTTGAATATTAGGAGGAAGCGCCATTTTAAGTCGTTCAGCAAGCGCATCAGCGCCTGGCCAATCTAATTCGCCAACCATCAGATCGCCTGCCAATTGCCACAATGCAGGGTATGCTTGGCTGATTTGAATCATAGCATCAGCATTTTCTTTACGCTTAGTCGAATAACTCGGCCCTACATCCACAACCACATCATATTTACCGATTGTGATATCATTTTCTATTTTGATGATAGCGCCTGTAATCGGATCTTTTACTGGAGAGTTAATCTTAGCCGTACTCGCTGAGCCATCCGCTCCAATAATTCTAACAACCCGCTCTGTATCATAAATTTTAGGAAGTAGATCTAACAGAATGCGGCCCAAATGCTTAATAGAGCGGCTTAAGTTATCTAAGAAATGGAAATTTGAAATATTGCTTTGGCTTTGACGCGCCAAAATAGCCTTCCCCGAGGTTTCAGCTCCTGCTTGCCCCAAAGAAGCATCGTAAATTCCTGTAACATCCTTGAGATATTGAGATGCTGCAATACTCGCCTGTGACATAGCTTGTACTGGTGGTTCGGCTGTCATCCGCTGAGGAGGAGGAACCTGAATGCCATCAATACTGATCGGATTATAAGGCAAATGTGAGGAAGTCTTAATATTGGCCGTCTGCCAAATCGCCTCGAATCCCTTCATTTGGCCTGCAGCCAATAACCAAGGTGCCTTAGGAGCTAATGCAATTGCTTCCGTCTGTGCCGTAACCCAATAATTAAGCATGCGCTGTGGATCTTGCGCAAAACGTACTAATCCAATCAATTCACGCTTGCCATCAATATCTAAATCATCACCAAGCACAGGAATAATTGGGATCCAGCGGCCTGCCCATTCTTGTTTTTCCAATATTTCAATGGCGTTAATTTTATACCATGTAATCTTTGGAACACGTACGCGCCGTTTGTTCTTTGGTTTTTCGCCTTTAGGTAATTTATCCGTTACTGTTCCATCTTCCAGTTGATATAACCATTTCTCATCATGCTCACGAACAAAATACTCTGCAATACGAACGGAATTGCCATCTGCCCATCCTGGCGCATGATCTCCTACCGATTGGAAATCCTCTAAACTAGCCATAGCACTATCTGGATAAGCTGACTTATAATTTTCTTTCGTCATCTCATCGACGATGAATGCCCAGTTTGCATCGGAATAATCAGGCTCAATACATCCAGGATCAAAATAAACAGTGAAGGGATTCTTAATCCGCTGAATAACTAGGTCTTGCTCAAAAGAATCATCATCGGTGTATTTGGTAATAACTCGGAAATAACCAAAGCCAATTGTTACCTGGCTATCAACAGCAGTGTCATATGCGATGTCCGCATTGCTTGAGACTTCGATATGCCGAAACATACCATTGATAATCTTAGCGATATCCTCATCCCCGCCATCATCAACCGGAGAAACTTTAACACTCGGTCTATTATGCCGCGCATCATTCGTTACCTGACGCACAAACTGCGGAATTCGGTTAATCGTTAGGCATGGACGCTGATCTACAGTGCGGCTATTTTGAATGTTCTCAGGCCACTGCTCTCCAGCCCTAAATTTTAGATCAATAATAGATTTCTCACGAATTTGACGCTCAGCCTGTTCGGCCATTTCAAAACGCTCAAGCGCCAATCCCAGAAATGTTTCAGGATCGTCTGGAATTGTGGGTGTGGTGATTGGATCGTCTTCAGCCATCAATAATCGCCGCAACGTCCGCTTGGTTCATGGCAAGATATTCAACGCCATTAATCTTTTGTTTTTGCCCGACATGCGGACCATAAAAAATGTAATCGCCAACCTTAATATCCATTGGGATAAAATCACCGAGGACTAATTTATCCCCTTTGCGAATCTTCTCTCGCTTACCAGGGCCGACATGTGCTACGCGACCTTTTTGAAACCCTTTTTTAACGGTGTCAGGGATAATAACGCTGTCTGATTGTAATTCCTGCTCAGGAATGACCAGAATACGGTCCCATAGCAAACGTATATCTCGCACAGCAACTCCAGAAATATTAGGTTGTCTGTCGCGATGACCGCTATAAAGCGTACACGTACTAAGGAAATATACACAAAATCTTTGAATTTGAATAGAGTTATTTTAATCCCCCATCCATCCTTGGCCCATATTATTTGGCGTATGATAAACTGTTTTTGGTTGTGGTGCGATTGGCTTAGCAATTGCTTTATCCAACCCTGACATAATAATATAGCGCAAACAATCCATCAGGTGATCATTCTGTTTAACGATTCTGCCCTTATCGTCCCTCCGATAAACTCTGTATTCAGCCATGAAGTTACTCAGACTTCTGAAAACTTTGATTTTTCCGGCACTCAATCTGGACCACACTGCATAAATACCCGCCTCCACGGCATTATCCGCTAAACTTAACTCCAATCCCAAATCCCTATAACCATTAAGTAGTTGAAATCCGTCATGTTGAGATCGTCCTCGTGAAGCAGGATCAATGACGCCCGGTATCCATTCACCACGAGATTTAATAGATTGTGCATGTACAGCGGGTTCAGCCTGACCGCGATAATGCTCAGAGACCAAATAAGTCATCTGGCTGTCTTTATCATAGGCAGCCCACAATCCAGCTGTTCTATTCCATCCGACATCAAGCGCATAAACTCTGGCAAAATGGTCAGGAATTGGGAAATCATCTATGATAATTTCTGTTTCTGGCACAGGGTAAATAGCGCCAGCACCTAACTGTGGAATACCTTTAGAACGCGCATCACGTTGAAATGGTGGGATAGAAGCCCATAAGTCATCCTTATCCTTTTGAGAAAGATGAGGCACATCATCCCATGTGGCTGTAATTGCGATCTTAGCCATCTACGCGTTCATTCCATATTGCGGCATGAAAGATATCATGAAAGGCGTAATACCCATCAACGGTGTGGCTGTAACCATTACAATGCCATTGTTGGTCATGGTTCGAAGCAAGCATTCTACATAAACATCTTCTGGCGGTTCTTCATCCAGCCAAATCACATCTTGCTCAGTACCCTGAAAACCCTCTCGTCTCTGATCATAAGATTTAAGCGCTACAATAGACTTTCCACCAGTTTTATGACGAATATGCGCAAGTTCAATTGCATCTGCTACCCCAGTTTTAGCAAATGTCTTTAGTATATTAGAACGCGGCAATAAGCCTGTTCCAATATCACTGGTTTCACCAAATAGCTTAAGCTGAAGAATGTCCCGCGTAGTCTTACTTGTATCTCCTGCCACCCAGCAATTTATAGGTTTGTCGAAACGCCTTCCGATCCACCAATCAGGATAATCCCCCGTCAAATGCAAAGCCGTCTCATATCCTCCTCCCGCCAAAGTCTTACCAACACGGTTTGCAGCAACGAAAAGTCGCTCACGATACTCAGCACCAGCAGCGAAGAACTCCATATGCTTTGGATATAGTTCACGTCTAAAGTCACCTTCAGCAGGATAAAGGGTATCAATAAATCTTCCCTTTTTACGGCGCTCTTTCTCTTCCAGTAAATGGATAAATTCTATCTTTTGTTCACGGCTTAATGTGGATAAATCTATCACTGGATCAGAGTAGCTTGATGAATATTCGATTGAATAGCCATACTACGCATCATTTCATTCAGCTTATTATCAATCTCATGATCAGGAAGCTCATCCAATCTCATTGTCATATCAATCGTCTGTAACGCTTTTCCATACCCACGATCCAAAATGGTTTGAATGGCTGCTACTTTCGCTGCATCAGTTTTGGCATGTTTCATTAAACGTCCCAATTCTTCAATAGCAGCAGGCGCATATGACTGCGCCAATTCACGTATCTCAGCCAAATTCTTTACTTTTGGTCTGCCGCTAGGGTTGCCAGATTGTCCTTTTACAAAAGTCATAGTTGTTTTTTTCTTGTTAGCAACAATATTACTTTTTCTTAAACCCTTTTAATTCCTTAGCAAATCTTGCTTCTTTGCCAAGCAATCCAGGTTTTTTGGCAGCAGCATTAATTTTGCTTGTTGGAATTTTCTTTCCCTCTGGAACCCCAAGTTTTTCATGAAGTGCACCAGGACGTTTGATAGCTTTTTGTATGAACTTTTTAGTCATGATTTATTTTACTCCTGAGTTGAAAGTTGTTCAATAGTGTGGATAAGTTTATCTATCACAATTTGATTCGCATTTCTTCCACGCTTGAAAAACATTAATTTGATTCCTTCGCGATGAGCTTTTCCGATAACGGAATTACGGGTTGTTCCTAAAGTTCGTGCCATGACGCCCGTGCTTAATCGCCTTTCGGCCATGTCTTTAAGCTTTTCTATTTGATCATCTGTCCACTTAATGTGTTGATAGCGCATTTGTTGTGGCCTCCATCTTTGATTTCACTTTTTCAAATTTGTAATGGGTACATAAAAGGAAATGTTGCTCACAATAGGAAGCATATTTAATTTTTGGTAACGCACAGAACATCCTTTTTCCCACGGGGAATCTGCAGTCATTCTCTAGAAGATCGAAAAGTGGTTTATGATGAGAAGAAATTTCATGAAAAGCTTTGTTTTTAACTGGGTTTCCAACAGCTACTTTGAGATAAATCTTTGGAATAGATCGAGGAATATAGATTTTATTTATCTTTGGTTTTTTATTCCTACTCAATGGAG
>DATCRE010000615.1:0-4257 GCA_036569145.1 Cyclobacteriaceae bacterium | reverse complement strand
TTTTATCACGATATAAGCGAGACCATTTTCATTACGTATGGTAATCGTCACATAATTACTCCGATCTATAGAAAATATACTTGCATTTTCCAGAATGTTTGTCACAATGATGTTGATCAGGTTAATGTTAGAATTGACAATCACCTGGTCGCTTTCAATAATTTCGAAGTTCATCCACGGATATTCTTTGTGCAGTTCCTCTACTTTAAGCGTTACATAATTATTAATATGTATTTGAATGCGATTACTCTTTTTTTCTTTCTCAAGCTCATAGGCCATTTGTAGCTTTCTAAGCATTTTGTCCATTTCCTTCGCTGTTTTTTGAATGGCATTAAAGATCTGATTTCGCTCCCTTTCGGCGGTAAGAGAAACTATTTGAACGAGTCCTAATATTGTCAGGATCGGTCGGCGCACATCGTGCGAAGCCCGATAAAGGTAGGTATCCAGTTCCTTGTTAATCTTCCGCAGCCGTTTCGTTCTTGCTTTTACTTTGTCTTCGAGCGCGTGGTTCAGTTCATTCAGCTGCTTGTTACCTCGCCTGATAATATAGAGTAATCCCGCGAGCAATACGGACACCAGCACAAAAGCTATCACCGAGATACGACTTATGGTAAGTTTCTTTTCTTTCAGTTCATTCTCCTTTTTTAAAAGGGTAATATCTGAAAGTTGTTTTTCTAAACGCTTTTGATGTTGAATCTGCTGAAGCTTTGAATTGATTCGTACACTTTGCACCGAATCACGCAATACAATATGTTTTTTGTAATACTTAAATGCATTGACAGGATCATGCTTCAGATCAAACCACTGCGACATCAGATCGTTATATTTGCTCAGCGAAATAGGTCGTCCTGACTGTACTAGCAATGGATATGCTGAGTCGTAATATAGCTTGCCGAGTTCAAGCTTCTTCTCAGACACATAGATCTCTCCCAGGCTTAGCAACGATAAAGCTGCCGAGGCGGGATCGTTGTGTTTCAGACTTGTATGGATATCTTTTTCGTAACTTTCGATAGCCTCCTTTATCATTCCTTTAGCGAGATAAATATCGGCCGCATTACCTGCCACGAGCGCCTGCCAGAATTCGTCTTTAAGCAACGTAGCCATAGCATAAGACCGATCATAATATCGTTGCGCACTGTCGATGTTGTTCTGTCTGTAATACCCTAAGCCCATCGTATTATACACTTGCATAAGCTGTACGGAATCGTCGTGCGTCATAGGGGAAACACTATGTAACAAGTCCATTACCCGGTGGCCGTTCTCAATTGCCAGGGGATAGTTTGCTGTGTTGTATTGCAAATTTGCTATGCCAATGTAGCACGATGAGGCTTTGCGCGTGAGGCCGAGTTGAAGGTAGATGTTGGCGGCTTTATAGAGATCCTCGGCGGTCAATTCCATCTGGAAGGTATTGGCGATGAGGGAGCTCCTAAGCATAAGCAACTCTGCCCTCTCAAATAATAAATCCGGATTTTCTGTGCTGGGCAATATGCTATCGATGACTTCGATAGCTTCAGAGCCCATGTTGTTTTGAAATAATGCTCTTGCCCTTGCATACGCTTGCCACACCTTCGGGTCAATGCCTGGTATAGTATCGATATCAACGACAGCCTTAGCGCACAGAAGAATAGAGTCTGCGGTTTCTCCCTTGCATCGGGAGAGTGCCTCTGAATACTCCTGAAAATTCTTCATCTTTAATTCAAGAGTATTTGTCACATCAGGTGCTCTTTCGCAGGAATACAGGCCGATACAAAAAACAATAAAAGCGGATAAGGCTATGTTGTTCAAAGAAAGATATGTTAAGGCGTTATACAAATTAACAAAAATATAGAACGTGGAAATCAAATCATTACGATACCTATTCTTCTGTCTTCTCACAGATGGAAATATATTACGACAAAGTTCTCTGAACAGACTCTCATTTTGGGAACTTTCCGCGAGTTTTACAGGATGCTGTGCTAATTTCGAGAACCCTCTACAAGATTTCTAAAGCCCTGTGCGACATTTCTAAAGTGGGACGCTTATTTCGTGAAACCCTCCGTGAATTTCCTGAGACCCTGTGCTAATTCTGAGAAATCCTCCCCCAATCTCGCGCGGAACTTAGTTCCGTGCGCTTAGTAAAGTTATCAATTGAATAGAAATCTAAATCGCAGAACTTAGTTCTGCATTCTATTCAATTCCGCACAATCCTTTAGTTCTAAATACATTATCTGGAACAAAGTTCCAGCCAACATATTAGTCTTCTTTATCCAGGTTTCCTTAGGCGCACGGAACTAAGTTCCGCGCGAGACAAGGATAGATAGCTTAAATAAAAAATGCACCATTGACAAGCGGTGCATTTTTTTAGCTACTTAGATTTTTTAAGAAGCCACGCGTAAATTGTCTAAACCTCCAACTTTAAATTCCATTCTTTTATTGACTCTAAGATAGGTAGTAACTCAAGCCCATGCTCGGTTAAACTATATTCAACTCTTGGCGGAATCTCTTTAAAAACAACTCTTTTAATAATCCCGTCTTCCTCTAATTCCTTTAATTGTTCTGTTAGAACTTTTCTTGTTATAAATGGAATAATCGCATCCAATTGACCAAACCGAATCGTTCTTTCTCCAATTACACTTACAATTACGGGCTTCCATTTATTTCCGACTTTGCCAATTGCCCTAGTCAATGGACAATGAGAATTATAGAACCTTTCGTCTCTCATTTTTTTAAATTTTACTAGTTACCGATTAGGAACTACTACTCACTGCTTTGGTTACGTAAAGATACTAATGATAGTACCTTTGTGAAACAATTTAAAATTAAAGATGAGTAAAAAATTAAAAAACAAAGTTGCTGTCATTACTGGAGGTAATAGTGGCATAGGTTTAGCAACCGCCAAAAAATTCGTTGAAGAAGGTGCTTATGTGTATATAACGGGACGTAGGCAATCTGAATTAGATAAGGCAAAAGCTGCAATTGGTAACAATGTTACTGTTGCACAGGGAGATGTTTCAAACTTAGCAGACTTGGACAGACTTATCACTCAAATCAAAACTGAAAAAGGAAAGTTAGATATCGTTGTTGCAAATGCGGGAGTAGTGGCAATGATGCCAACAGAGGCTGTAACAGAAGAACACTACGACAAAATTTTTGAAATTAATGCCAAAGGAGCATTTTTTACAGTTCAGAAGGCTATCCCAATTTTGAATAATGATGCATCTATAATATTAGTATCATCTGGAGCTTGGCAAAAGGGAATAGCAGTTTATCCAACTTATTCGGCAACAAAGGCAACATTACGTTCCTTTGTAAGAACTTGGGCTGCAGATTTAGCCGGTAGAAATATAAGAGCAAATACAGTTAGTCCTGGCCCCATTGATACACCTATTTTCGAAACGCAGTTCAAAACGAAAGAAGAAATAGAAGGAGCAAAGGAAATGTCTAAAAATATGGTACCCCTTGGTCGCCTTGGAAAAGCGGAAGAAATTGCAAATGCTATTTTGTTTTTAGCGTCTAAAGACAGCAGCTTTATCACAGGATCAGATTTACCAGTAGATGGTGGTTTAACACAAATTTAAACAACAGACCAAAATTGGTAGAGAGACTTAGAGTGAATGTAAAATTGGAGCTTTGTATTCTATTCAAGTTACTTCATAACAGGCCACAGAAAAAACTCTTCATCCTCATTCCTGATTTATGTCTTCGCATATCGAAACACATAACGATAAGTATTAATAGTGATAGAAGGACTTAAAATAAAAAATGCACCGCTTCTCAACGGTGCATTTTTTACTACTTAGATTTCTTTAGGAGCCAGGCGTAAATATCAATCCTCGGCATATCGGGAGTTCTGCTCCAGTCTTTATCGTCTTTGTTAAAGACTCTGCGCCAGCAGTCGTGATGTTGTTTGCCGTCGTTATCTTCAAAGAGAGTAAGCTTCACTTCTTTTGTTGGAGAACATGCATTAACAGCGTTGATCATGTTTGTTGAATTGACGGTGGGCACTGTACCATCATTAGCATTATGAAAAGCCCAGATCGGAAGATTTTTTAAACTGCAAGCCTTACTTGTATTACCACCACCTGAAATGGGTACAATGGCAGCAAGCTTGTCGGCATGCGCTACAGAATAATTCCAGCAACCGTAACCACCGCCACTGCAACCTGACAGGTAAACTCTTTTTGTATCTACGGGATATGTAGCCAGGCCATGAACAATACCTTCATCTATAAGATTAACATTCCAGTCTTTAACGGTGTGTTGTATGGTGAATACAAT
>DATCRE010000614.1:0-4196 GCA_036569145.1 Cyclobacteriaceae bacterium | reverse complement strand
GGATTTCCTATCCCATTGTTTACGATATAATTATTTATGTCCTGCGCATTTTCATTACTTATTTTCTCTGAGAACAGCAATTCAAGTTCTGTGTTTGAAAAGACATTCACATTTATAAGTGCTGGAGCTGTTACATCATGGAAAGGATCACCGTTTACCACAAAATCATCGAAGTGAAAAGCTGTGCTACGTGTGCTGGTGTACTGGCATTGCACACCAAAATAATTTGAAATGATATAGGTAGCATCAGTAACAGTTCCTTCACTGGTATAATTTCCGGTATCACCAACATCAGAAAATAGTTGCCATTGTCCGGCATCGTCGCGCGTAACTTTTATCTTCACATTTACGCTTGATGTGTTCAGCGTTTTATCAAGTCCGTCAATGATCTTAACTTCAGTAGTTCCGTCCTGGCGATAGAGACTTACCTCATCAGCAGTATTACCAATTTCCACAAAATAGCCATTCAGACTTGAAGTCAGATCAGACTGATCGGATATAAGATAAATCTTTGCAAGATTTGCGCTTGAAGGATTGAAATCAAGTTGAACAAGAAACTCCCAGGAAGCGTTATTAACACAACTACTGGTTGTATTAAGATATGCTTTTGCATTTACAGCACTGGCCTGAAGCCTTAATTGACCAGAGCTGATAATAAATTTACTATCATTGCCCGTCCAGGTTGGATTGGTAGTAAAGTCTCCATCGTTGAAATTATCAGTAAACTGGGCATTACACACCTGCCAATGAACAATTGTTAGGAAACAAATAGTAAAAATATTACGCATCATTCGTTAATTTATCAATACACCTCTAACCAAAAATACTATTTTTGCACCGCTAAAAAACAAGTTAAGATGAAACTCGCAGTTGTAGGTGCCACCGGTCTGGTTGGCCACGAAATCCTGAAAGTTCTCGAAGAGAGAAGTTTCCCATTTGATGATTTGTATTTGGTAGCCTCTGCCAAATCAGTAGGACAAGTTGTAAAGTTTAAGGGTAAGGAGTATACAATTAAGAGTATGGAGGAAGTGATTTCACTTGCTCCGGACATCGCTATCTTCTCTGCTGGTGGTGGAACTTCATTAGAGTTCGCTCCTAAGTTTGCTGAAGTTGGTACTATTGTAATTGATAACTCATCGGCATGGCGTATGGACCCAACCAAGAAATTGGTTGTGCCTGAAATCAACGGAAATAAATTAAATCCTGACGATAAGATCATCGCTAACCCAAATTGCTCTACTATTCAAATGGTGTTAGCCCTTGCACCACTGCATGCAAAATATAAGTTGAAGAGAATTGTTGTATCAACATACCAGTCTGTTACAGGTACCGGTAAAGATGCTGTACAACAAATGATGGACGAACGTCAGGGCATTAATGGTCCTAAAGTTTACCCACACAATATTGACTTGAACGTATTACCACATATCGATTCATTTACTGACAATGGTTATACCAAAGAAGAAATGAAGATGGTGAATGAAACACGCAAGATATTAGGCGATCAGTCTATTGGCGTAACAGCAACAACCGTGCGCGTACCAACTATTGGTGGACACTCAGAAGCTGTTAACGTGGAGTTTTATGAAGACTTCAATTTAAGTGAAGTTCGCACTATCCTGGCAAGCACTCCCGGTGTTATCGTTCAGGATGAAGTGAAGAACAACATTTATCCGATGCCAATAAACTCAAAAGGACGAGACGAAGTTTTTGTTGGTCGTTTACGCCGCGATGAATCACAACCAAATACATTAAACATGTGGATTGTAGCCGACAACTTACGCAAAGGCGCTGCTACTAATGCGGTACAGATTGCTGAGTTTATGTTGGAGAAGAGTTTGGTTTACTAAAACCATATTTACAGGTTATATTTTCCGAAAGGCTGCCTAATTTCAGGTAGCCTTTCTTTTTTCAAATTCCCTTAGGATTAAAGTTAAATTACGTTACGAAAGAATTTTTTCTAAACATAGAATCATGACAAGCCTTCGAAAAAAGATACTAGCGATACTTTTAAATTTAAGCAGCATCCTGACATTTGGGCAGAGTTATTACCTCTATATTGGAACATATACAAGTAAAACAAGCGAAGGTATTTACGTCTACGAATTCAATTCAAAGACAGGTGATGTTAAGCCTGTAGGTATTGCGAAGGGAAATACAAATCCATCATTCTTAGCAGTCTCACCCAACGAAAAAATTTTATATGCATTGGCCGGTAACAATGGAGATTCAGTTAAGGCATTCAACATTGAAAGTTCTCATCAATTAACATTGCTAAATGCACAATCATTGGCCGGAAGCTTTGGCGCCTGCCATCTTGAAGTTGATAAAACAGGTCGATGGCTGATCGTAGGAAATTATGGAAGCGGTAGTGTTACAGTGATGCCCATTCAATCGAATGGTATGCTTGAAAAGGCCAGTCAAACTATTCAGCACGAAGGCAAAAGTATTGATCCCGAGAGACAACAGAAACCATACGTGCACTCGATTAATATTGCACCAAATAACAGAGATGTTTTTGTGCCTGATTTGGGAACAGATAAAATTATGACGTATACCCTGAACGTTGAAACAGGGCAACTTACAAATGGTGCTATACCTTATACGGCAGTAACACCAGGTTCAGGTCCACGACATTTTGCATTTCATCCAAACGGCAAGTTTGCTTATGTGATCCAGGAGATGAGTGCCACCATCACATCGCTTCAATATAAAGGTGGAACATTGAAAGCTTTTCAGACTGTTAATACTTTGCCTGCTGATTACACAGGTCGCAAATGGGAAGCTGATATTCACATCTCCCCCGATGGCAAGTTTCTGTATGGCTCTAACCGGGCGCATGAAAGTCTTGGTATTTTCAGCATCGATAAAAAAACGGGATACCTTACCTTGGTAGGTCATCAACCTGTAAACGGAAAAACACCACGCAATTTCGCCATAGATCCAACAGGTAAGTTTATCCTCGTTGCCAATCAGGATTCCGACAATATCACAATTTTTAAGAGAGACAGTGAAACGGGAAAGCTAACATATACCGGTAAGGAAATTAAGGTTTCACAACCTGTATGCTTGAAATTTATACCATGATAAACATCCTCGCCTTTTCATTAGACTGATCACTTGTTAATCAGGCTGCCTGAAAGAAGACTGCTGATCAAAAAATAGCAATTTTAGAGAAGGAGGATTTTGATTTTATAACTGTTCTTTGCGTACACAATCTCCATCGCAAAACATGATAACTCAAATGACCCACGTAAGCATTTATGTTCTCAATCAGAACAGTGCTTTAGATTTCTACTCGAACAAACTCGGATTTAAAATTAAAACAGATGTGCCCATGGAAGGTGGTGATCGCTGGATTACCGTTTGCCCGCCAGAGCAACCAGGTTTTGAAATTATATTAACTCCATTAACCAGAAGCATGTTGCCTAATGAAGCAAATAATGCACTAAGAGAACTCGTTGAAAAAGGAGCCTTTGGTATAGGCCTTTTTACCAGCAAAGACATCTTTGCTACTTATGAAGAACTGAAAGCAAAAGGTGTTGAATTTACGAAGGCACCTAAGAAAGAATTCTATGGCCTTGAAGCAATATTCAAAGACGATTCAGGCAACTGGTTTTCATTAGCGCAACTGGTTTAAAGTATACATGTAATGAATGCGATCTTAAACTCACATGAATTATGAAAACAATATTTGACAAAGCAACCAGGGAAGAATTGATCAAAAGAATCAATACACTTAATGAAACCAGCACAGCACAATGGGGTGAAATGAATATTTACCAGATGCTGAAGCATTGTAGATTATGGGAAGAAATGATACAAGGCAGAATAAAATGTAAAAGAGTATTTATTGGTCGCTTAATTGGCAAGATGGCTTTGAAGAGTTCTTTAAAAGATGACAAACCTATGATGCGAAATGCAGTGACAAGCCCTGAGCTTAAGGTGACAGAAATTAGTGGCGATATTGCATCTGAAAAAACAAAATGGATTGCTTTACTGGAAGAACACGCACATTTTTCAAATGATGAATTTGTACATCCGTTTTTTGGCAAGATGACAAAAGAACAAGTTGGCTATCATGCTTACAAACATATCGACCATCATCTTCGTCAGTTTAATAGTTAGAAAAAACGAGAGATGTTTATAAACAGAGAGATTGTAATTTAATACCGCCTGCCTTATTGGTGTGTTGT
>DATCRE010000613.1:0-2532 GCA_036569145.1 Cyclobacteriaceae bacterium | reverse complement strand
GACAGGGATATGACAGCAGCGTCACGCATTATCGGATATATACCCATTACATCGGCGGCACGCGAATATGGGCAAAATGGAGACCATGAAAGGCTTTATACTTCCATTACAATACAGGAAGCAGGATATGTATACCTGTATTTAAGTAATGAGAATCCCACGCCTGCAGAAGTATACTTTGATGACTTCAAAGTTGAACATATCAAATCACCTATAATTCAGATGCAGGATTACTACCCGTTTGGGTTGACGTTTAATGATTATGAAAGAGAAAATAGTGTGCCTAATAAGTACCTATACAACAAAGGTTCAGAGAGGCAGGATGATTTAGGGTTGAATGTTTATCAAACTCATTTCAGATTTTTAGATCCCGCTATTGGCAGATGGTGGCAAGTTGATCCGAAAACAGATCAGCAATATGACTTGAGTGCATATAACTCTATGAACAATAATCCAATTCTGTACAACGATCCCCTTGGCGATATTATCGACATTCAGTTCAGGAAAGGTTTCCTTGGATTAGGTAAGAAGGTCACAGTCACCTATACCAACGGAATTCTTACCAATCCAGACAGATCAGTTTACACAGGAAAGGTTAAGGGTTTTTTAAAACAAGTTGTAAATGGACTTAACAAAGCGAGAACTGGAGGGACATCTGGAAATCAGTTAGTGACCGATCTTCAAAACGGCGCACGCTTTACCATAACTAATACCGGTGGCGGGAATAAGACTAATACAAATGGATCAGGTATCAAATGGAATCCCTCTAACACAGCTTCACAACAGCCCAATGGTAACGGTACGACAGGTAGACCAGCATGGATTGGGTTAATTCATGAGTTAGGACATCAGTGGGATATTCAGCAAAATGGTCAAGTAAATATTAAAGGGCCTAGGTCAAGCTGGTATGTCGCAGGCAACGGAGAAAGGGTTACTAATAGCGATAAGATAGCAACATGGTGGGAGAATCGAATTCGGACTGAAAATGGAATAGGATTGCGAGAGAATTATAGCTTTATGGCATCACCCACAGGAGGCAACTTAACACCAGATCCTGCTGGTGGCCAGATAGTAAATCCTGGTACACGAACAAGTACAGTCGTAGATTCTTCAGGACATATATATCCCGGATCCACATTGCCAGCCGGCACTACACCATACACATATTAATGTATAAAATCATGAGAAATCTGTTAGTAATAATTTCTTTAACAATCAGTGTTACCGCTGTTGCGCAGATTACTTATCCTCAAAAAAAAGATAAGAGCGTTATCAGAGTAAATGAATTTTATAGTGGTTGTGGAAAGATTTTTAGTGATAATAAACACTACTTAGTTCAATCAAATGCAAAATCGGTAACTCCAACGGAAGAAGATATTCTGCAAGCCGAAAGATTAATGAATGAAAAATTTTCCGATCTGGTTAAGTCAGATGAAACGTTAAAAACGTTGCAAGGAAAAACCTACAAGGATGAATATTATAAATTTTACAGGCAGTATGTTGAAGTGATCGATAATGAAGGTCACAGAATAGTCCTTATTAACTACATCAAGTGTTGCAAACGTAGAATTAAAAAATGTTTCCCTGATTGGAAAAAAGAACTTTGTACTCCATTGGATGAAGACCCCTGTACAGCCACAATTAGCTACTCGGTAAATCTAAGTCAGCAAACAATATCAGTTTATTGAGTTTGCAACTTTAGCCCCTCAAACCACTTGATTCAAGCCCGATTGATCTAGTATAGTATAAACTAAAAAAGGCAGGCTCGTTTTCGAACCTGCCTTTTATTATTTATAGCGATAAGGTTATTTGTTTTGTAGGAGTCCCTGAATTTTTGTTTTAGCGATAAAGGCATCCAGGAGCGAGAGCACCGTTCTTCTTTCTTCGGCGGGTAAATCCTGCACTTCTTTGAATCGGGATACAAGTTCTTTATCAAGTCCGGCTTCCATCACCAGGTCATCGGTTGTTCCGCTCATGAGAAAATCAACCGTTGTATCCAGCACCTTTGCCAGCTTGGACATTGCCTCAGCGTTCGGTTTAGTCTCTCCACGTTCGTACCGTATGCAACAGCAAAAACAACTCATCGAGTATTGGTTCGAAACCAACCTGTTCAGTGCCCCGGTGCTGGTTAAAATCAACATGGCAGAGCGCAATGAAGCGCAAGCCAAAGCATTGTTTGAAGAAATGTTTGAATCGGTTAGCTGTAAAGTTATAGCCAAACCCGCAGCCGGCACTTCTATACTGCTGGTAAATGAAATATGGGAGCTATAGCTCCTATACTTCTCCTGTGATGCCCAGTGAGTGCTATAGTTTTGGCAGCCCGAGGGGCACCCCGCGCAAAGCCCACGCTCCCCCGCCAAAAAGGAAAGATATATACTACTGTTACGCTTAGCGTTAGCCTTCGTACCTCAGGCTTTAAGGAAGAAGCGGAGTGCTGCGCACAAGTTGTTCAGGCCTCGGAAACACAAGTCACGCCAGCCCCGATAGGAATGAGTTATCTGAAGGAAAAGCTATACTATATCGGGGCTGTCA
>DATCRE010000612.1:0-5287 GCA_036569145.1 Cyclobacteriaceae bacterium | reverse complement strand
CTTTGTAAGTGTTAACGACAACTGGCTGCCACCTGATAATTTTCAACAGTATCCAATTCCGGTTGTAGCACATCGTACATCACCAACCAATATTGGTCTTGCCTTGCTTAGCAATCTTTCGGCGCATGATTTTGGATACATAACGTCAACACAGCTTATCGATCGCATTGCTGATACATTTTCCACCATGCATAAGCTTGAACGTTACAAAGGGCATTTCTATAACTGGTATAATACACAAACACTCGCCATACTCCATCCGCACTACATTTCTACCGTAGATAGCGGAAATTTAGCAGGACACTTGCTCACACTTCGGCAGGGATTGATGGATATGCCCACTCACAGAATATTAGCGCCACAGCTTTTAGAAGGATTACAAGACACATTGCGCGTGGCCATTCATGATGTTAACACACTTGAGACTGGATTAAAATCTTCGCTCCAGAATTTATATGAATCCATCCACCTGTATAATTTTCAACTGCCACATCTTAAAGATCTTTTCGAAAAGCTTTTGGCGCACTACCGCGAATATATTCTGGCGAGTAACAGCCATAAAGAAAATACATGGTTGCAGGATTTCGAAAAACAACTTACCACGGCCTATGATGAATTGATAGCGCTGGCTCCCTGGTTAACATTACCAATACCAGAGAAATTTAAAGATTGGAAAATGATTTCTAACGTTCCAACCTGGGCAGAGCTGGAAATATTAGATCATGAAACAAAGCCAGAGCTAAGTCGCTTGCTTGAACTTGAAAACACAGAAGAAGAAAATCAATGGCTTCGTCATTTCGAAAAATCAGTTAAGGCCGCCAGCAAGCTGGCTCGCGAAAGAGTTGAATCATTTTATGCGCTGGCATCACAAGCGTATGAATTTGCTGATATGGAGTATGAATTTTTATACGACAAATCACAACACCTGCTTGCTATTGGCTACAATGTAAACGAGCATCACCGCGATGCCAGCTACTATGATTTGTTGGCATCAGAAGCAAGACTTAGTTTGTTTGTAGGTATTGCGCAGGGAAAACTTCCGCAGGAAAGCTGGTTCGCATTAGGAAGAAGATTGACTTCAGCAGGGAACACGCCTGTTCTTGTTTCGTGGAGTGGCTCCATGTTTGAATACCTCATGCCATCGCTCGTTATGCCATCGTATAAAAATACGCTACTCGATGAGATGAGCATTGGCACTGTAAAAAGACAAATTGAATATGGCGATTCGCAGGATGTGCCATGGGGCATTTCAGAATCATGCTACAATCTCGTAGACACTAACCTAACGTATCAGTATAAGGCATTTGGCGTTCCGGGATTAGGTTTCAAAAGAGGGCTGGGTCAGGACCTGGTCATAGCACCGTATGCCACGGTGCTTGCCCTCATGGTCGATCCACAAGCGGCTTATTCAAATCTGAAGAAAATGAAAGCCAAAGGGTTTGAAGGTAAGTATGGTTTTTATGAAGCGATTGATTACACACCTATGCGCTTATCAAACGATCAACCCTATTCAATCATTAAAACATTCATGGCCCATCACCAGGGCATGAGTTTATTATCGATGGCACATCTGCTGCTGGGTCAGCCTATGCAAAAAAGATTTGAAGCCGACATTCAGTTTCAAACTGCATTATTATTACTGCAAGAGCAGGTGCCAAAAGCTACGGGCTTTTATGCTGGCAGCTCCGACAGCGAAAATATTGAACGCGTTTCAATCACTTCTGAAATACGCGTCATCAAGTCAGTGGACGCACTGGTGCCTGAAGTACATCTTCTTTCCAATGGCCGATACTTTGTTATGCTCACCAGCGCTGGTGGTGGTTACAGCCGATGGAAAGAAACCGGGGTAACACGTTGGCGCGAAGATGGTGTCAGTGACAACTGGGGAACATTCTGTTATATTAAAGATTATGACAAAGGCGATTTCTGGTCTAATGCATATCAACCCACATTAAAAGAAGCCGATCATTATGAAGCCATATTCTCACAAGGCAAAGTAGAATTCCGCAGGCGCGATAATGAAATTGAAACATACACTACCGTTATTGTCTCTCCTGAAGACGATGTTGAAGTAAGGCGCATACTCTTAACCAACCATTCACGAAACAGAAAGACGCTGACTATTACCAGTTACGGTGAAGTGGTGTTAACGAACGAAGCTGCTGATTATGCACATCCCGCATTCAGCAATCTTTTTGTTCAGACCGAAATTAAAGATCATCAGCATGCTATCATCTGCACGCGGCGTCCTCGCTCCAAAGATGAGCATCCTGCGTGGATGTTTCACCTCATGAAAGTAAATGGTGTTGATGAGACTGAAGTCTCGTATGAAACGGACAGAAATAAATTTATTGGCCGCGGAAATAATCTTGTCAATCCACAAGCTATGAATCAAACCAGGGCGCTGTCAGGCTCACAGGGTTCAGTGTTAGATCCTATTGTCTCCATCCAATATAAAATAACATTGAAGCCAGGCGAAAGCGCCATTGCGGATATTGTAACAGGCATTGCCGAAACACGCGAAGCAAATCAGGGTCTTGTAGATAAATATCAGGACAGGCATTTGCGCGATCGTGCTTTTGAACTATCGTGGACGCACAGCCAGATTGTTCTGCGACAAATTGGTGCAACAGAAGCTGAAGAGCAATTGTATGGAAAATTAGCCAGCTCTATCCTTTATCTTAATCCTGCGCTGAGATCACAACCCGGAGCTATACTTAAAAATCAACGTGGCCAGTCAGCCTTGTGGAGTTACTCCATCTCGGGAGATTTGCCTATCCTCTTATTACTAATTTCAGATTCAGAAAATATCTTACTTGTTAAACAACTTATAAAAGCACAAGCCTACTGGCACATGAAAGGCCTGGCTGTTGATCTTGTTATTATCAATGAAGATGCGGGTGGTTACAGGCAACTGCTGCAGGAACAAATCAATGGACTTATAGCAGCAGGCACTGGTGTTGTTACAACAGAAAAGCAAGGAAGAATTTTTGTAAGGCCTGCAGACCAGATTTCAACCGAAGACAGAATCTTGTTTCAAACTGTTGCCCGTGTTATTATTTCAGATAAGAAAGGAACGCTGGAAGATCAGGTTAACAAACGCATTCCGGTAAGAGAGTCGATTCCAAGATTAATACCAACAAAACTTTATCAACTGCAAGATCAAAAAACTGAAGCACCAACAGACCTGCAATACTTCAATGATATTGGTGGGTTCTCCGCCGACGGAAAAGAGTATGTTATCATAACCGATAATAAAAAGAAAACTCCTCTTCCATGGATAAACGTTATTGCCAATCCACAATTCGGCACTATCATTTCTGAAAATGGTTCATCCTATACCTGGTTTGAAAACGCGCATGAATACAGGCTCACGCCCTGGAGAAACGATGCCGTAACAGATAGCTGTGGCGAGGCATTCTACATTCGTGATGAAGAGAGCGGTCACTTCTGGTCGCCACTAGGTTTGCCTGCACCAGGGCAATCACAACATGTTACGCGACATGGTTTCGGTTACAGCATTTTTGAAAATACAGAAGATGGTATTACGTCAAACACTTCTGTGTATGTTGATACAGAGTCGCCGATAAAATTTATAGTGATCACCATTACTAATAAGTCAGGCAGACAGCGTAGGCTTTCAGCAACAGGTTATGTCGAATGGATACTGGGTGACTTGCGTTCAAAATCAGCTATGCATATTGTAACTGAACTTGATGCCGTGAGTGGTGCCATTGTAGCACGAAACCAATACAATACTTCCTTCCATAATTACGTATCGTTCTTTGATGTAGACGAATCAAACTACAGTTACACAACGGACAGGTTAGAGTTTATAGGGCGCAATGGCAATCTGAAAAATCCGGATGCCATGCGACGTGTGAAACTCTCAGGCAAGTCAGGTGCAGGCTTCGATAGTTGCGCTGCCATACAGGTTCCTTTCGAGCTGGCACATGGCAAGGAACGAAAAATTGTTTTCAAGATGGGTGCCGGCAGGGATATCCAGGAAGTAATTACAACACTGGAACTCTTCCAGGAGAAACACGATGTTTCGGATGCATTGGATGACGTGAAAAAATTCTGGAGTGCAACGTTGGGTACTGTTCAGGTTGAAACCCCCGATCAATCTGTAAACATTCTCGCCAACGGCTGGTTGCTCTACCAGGTTATCTCCTGTAGATTATGGGGAAGAAGCGGTCTCTATCAATCAGGTGGCGCATATGGTTTCCGCGACCAGTTGCAAGATGTAATAGCACTCATGCATGCTCAACCTCATCTTGCCAAAAAACAGATTCTGGCATGCGCGTCACGACAGTTCAGTGAAGGTGATGTGCAACACTGGTGGCATCCACCGCAAGGTCGTGGTGTAAGAACGGCGTGCTCGGATGATTTTCTCTGGCTTCCCTTTGTAACGAGTCGCTATGTTACATTAACGGGTGATCTTGAATTGCTCGACGAACTTACGCCTTACATTCAGGGACGGCCCTTGAATCCGCATGAAGAATCGTATTATGACATGCCGGTTACAACCGATAAAAAAGCAACGCTATACAATCATTGTAAACAAGCCATCCTGCATGGGCTCCGATATGGCGCACATGGTTTACCACTCATGGGCGCTGGTGACTGGAACGATGGAATGAATATGGTAGGCATTGAGGGCAAAGGCGAAAGTGTATGGCTAGCTTTTTTCTTCTATGATGTTCTCATACGCTTTTCAAAAATTGCAGCGCTGCAGGGAGATGCTTCATTTGTTTTGAAATGTGAGAAGCATGCAAAACAATTAAAGAAAAATATAAATCAACATGCGTGGGATGGCGACTGGTACTTACGTGCTTACTTTGATGATGGCACACCACTCGGTTCAAAAAATAATATTGAATGTAAAATCGATGCTATCTCACAAAGCTGGTCGGTGTTGTCAGGAGCCGGTGAAGCAGCACGCAGTGCAACGGCCATGCAGTCGGTCAATAAATTTCTGATCAATCGCCAGAAGGGATTGATTCAGTTGCTCGAACCTCCTTTCGATAAAGCTGATGTAGATCCTGGTTATATAAAAGGTTACGTGCCCGGTGTGCGTGAGAACGGAGGACAGTATACACACGCCGCCATCTGGATGGTGATGGCCTTTGCACGACAAGGTGACCAGGAAAGAACATACGAGCTTCTACAACTTATTAATCCAATCAACCATGCCCGAACGCGCAAAGACATGCAGGTGTATCACGTAGAGCCTTACGTTATGGCTGCGGATGTTTACAGCGTGAGTCCACACACAGGCAGAGGT
>DATCRE010000611.1:0-10663 GCA_036569145.1 Cyclobacteriaceae bacterium | reverse complement strand
TCAATTAACGGAGCTTCTTTATTCCCTGAATATTTTAATGCGTTTGATATCAAATTCAACCAGACTTGTGTGAACAATGCCGGGTCTGCATAAATTGGTGGTAGCTGCTTTGTAATAATGTTAGCTCTATAAAAATCAGACTGCTTGATTTCAGTAAGCAACTGCTGAACTAGTTTGCCTGTATCAATTTCTGATTTTTGTATTTCCTTTTTACCCAATTTCGAAAACAACAACAAGTCATCAATAAGAGAGTTCATCTTGATTGAATTCTTCCTGATGATATCCAATACCCGCTTGCCTTCATCATTAAATTTATCCCGATGATCTTCTTCCAGTATTTTTGAATATCCTATTATTGATCGCAGTGGAGCTCGTAGATCATGTGAAACGGAATATGAAAATGATTCTAACTCTTTATTGGCAAACGTCAATTCCGTTTCTGCTTTCTTTCGCTCGGTGATATCGTAAATAATATTGATCGCATATTTTTCGTTTTTCCATATAATGGTCTCAACAGAAGAGAGAACTTCAAATATTCTTCCTGATTTATGGCGGGCTGTCAATTCAAAATCCTTAGCCCATCCATAATCCTTTACATGCTGCAATACTTCATCACGTTTACTTATAGAAACAATCAAATTCAATTCTGAAGATGAGTGCCCGATCAACTCTTCTTTAGAATACCCAGTCATTTGCACAAATGTATCATTAACCTCATGATACGTAGCATCCGAAAGACGTGTAATAGAAATTCCCGCAGCACTGGCCTGAAATGCTTTTTGAAATTTTTCTTCACTCTCTTTTAATGCTACTTCGTTTTTCTTCTGCTCAGTAACATCTCTGAACACCAGCACCACTCCTTCTATCTTTCCATTGTTGTCCAATATAGGCGCTGCGCTATCATCAATAGCAACTTCTGATTTATCTTTTCTTATCAGAAGCGTATGATTAGCAAGTCCGACAATTTTACCTTGCTGAAGAACTTTTCTCACAGGACTCTCAACAACGTTACGTGTTTCTTCATTAATAATATCAAAAACAATATCAAGAGAAATACCTTTGGCATCTTCTTCCTTCCAACCTGTTAAAGACTCTGCAACAGGATTCATGAAGGTAACATTACCCTGATCATCTGTGGCGATAACAGCATCGCCAATACTGGAAAGCGTGATAGAAAACCACTCCATATTTTTACGAAGGTCATGCTCAGCTTTGTTCCTTGCATAGGTATTACTTCTTCCATGAAGAATTACAAGTATGATCAGAACAACACTAATAACCATGAATACAATAACTAACCAATATATCTGTTGAGCATCGCTACTTTGCTCAACAGATACATTGTATGCATGCTTCATCAATTTATCCGCCTCAACAAGCTCATTCGTGCATTTTAAAATATACAGCGCCAGAATGGAAAGACACGTGATACACATCAGCACACCTATCAGCTTCCACGTAATGTTGAATGTTAAATTGTTACTTAAAGAAAATCTGTAACCGGATTCTTCAATCATTTCAAAACTATTAAAACGTGCTCAGGAATTTCTCTAAAAATCACAAAGCCCATCTCAGGAAATATTAATTTCCGAAAACAGGCTCCTTTATAAAGCTAACGAAAAACTCTGACACCCGAAACTCAAAACAATCAAAACCATACGTGGAAATACGTACGTGTTATAATGTATTCGTCACAGAATATTATATAGTTTCATGCCTATTAAAATCAAAAAGACTTAAAATGCATTAGCATTGCCAAGAAACAATTAAAGAATAAAGTCAGATTCGACGCTGTAAATTACTTTTAAAAGAAAGTCAAAACTAAACCTACTGACGTTATAGAAATACATGGCAATATTTCTTTAACTTATGTTTTGCGACATATCTCTATTCGCTGCAAAAAATAAGCAGAATAATAGAGCAACCTAAAATGAATTTCAACTATGTAACACTTCATAACTAAAGATCCACAATGAAAACAAAAGATACCAGACCTCTGTTGGTCGATTTCGAGGTTCACGTTGGCGACAGTCCTGAACTAAAAAAGGAACTGATTGAGTGCATGATTATTGATATGTGCGAGCTGCAACAATCTCTTGAGCCTGCAGCTATAAAAAATGGTCTTGACGCCTATCGAAAAACTTGTCATAAAATTGTTGGTACACTCAGTCTGCTTAACGACTCAGAACTTATCAATGCTATTGAAGCATTGAAAAATCAAAATAACGATCTGAATATAATTCTCTTAAAAAAACTCAGTAACGATATTGTTAAGAGTTTAACCGCTGCGCTGGAAATGATCAACGATGGCTGATATATAACTTTTGATATTAATCGCTAAAAGTTATCTAAGCTATTCCCTGTAATCATTTTAATATTGATTTCAATGATGCATACCTTTCGTTATTTTATATTCACAATCATTAACATATTACTAAAAAGAAACTACTGCATTATTCCGTTTTTGCTAATAGCACCCATTCTTTCATTTTCACAAAAACAAAATTTAAAGTTCGAGCATCTCGGCACGCAGGATGGCCTCTCGCACAGCAATACAATTTGCATGCTCCAGGATAGTCGCGGATTTATGTGGTTTGGAACGCGCGACGGATTAAACAAATACGATGGCTACTCTTTTACTGTTTATAAAAAAAATGCCCGCAACGAAAATTGTCTGAGTGGGAATATCGTCCATGAAATTCTTGAAGATAAAAATGGCATTCTCTGGATAGCAACATGGGGTGGCGGATTAAGTTCTTTCAATCGCGATACAGAAGAATTTACACAATACAAACACGAGCATAATAACAGCAACAGTCTATCAAGCGACCTGGTTAATTGTATTGCCCTGGACAGTGAAGGTTTTTTATGGATTGGAACAGATGATAATGGATTAGACAGGTTTGATACAAAATCAAAAACGTTTTCTCATTATCTACATGACGAAAAAAATCCCAAAAGCCTGGGACAGAATTCTCTAAAGGATCTATTTGAAGACAAGGAAGGAAATCTCTGGATAGGCACTAATGAAAAGGGATTAAATTTACTTGACCGGAAGACTGAAACATTTACACAATTTCAACACGATGAAAATAATCCCAGATCATTAAGCTCTGATAAGGTTCAGATAATATTTGAAGACAGTCAACATCAATTATGGATTGGTACGCGTGGCGGAGGACTCAACTTGTATGATCGCAAAACAAGAGATTTCACAAGCTATAAAAAGAACAATGGAAAAAGTACCAGCTTGCCACATGATGTTGTTTTAACAATCAATGAAAACCTGGAAGGAGATCTTTGGATCGGAACTGAAAATGGAGGGCTGAGCATATTTAATAAACAAACGTCTACCTTTTATAACTATCAGCATGATGAGAGTGATCCCTCCAGCTTAAGTAATAACTCGGTATGGAGTATCTATAAAGACAGCGAGAAAAATATCTGGGTCAGTACTTTTTCAGGCGATATAAATTTCTGGAGCCATGACGCTAACAAATTTGCACATTACAGGCATAGTCTATTAAGAAACAGCCTGAGTCATAACAAGGTTCTTTGCATTTATGAAGATTCAGCATACAACTTGTGGATTGGCACAGATGGCGGTGGCCTGAATCTTCTCGATAGAAAGACCGGGCTCTTTACACATTACAAGCATCAAAATAATTCTAACAGCATCTGTGGAGATTATGTGTTATCCATCACGGAAGACAGCCAGGGAAATTTATGGATTGGAACATGGGGCGATGGAATCACTGTTTTCAATAAAACAAAAAACACATACAAACATTTTAAAAATGATCCTAAGAATCCCGCGAGTTTAAGCAGCAACAATGCATGGGCCATTTATGAAGACACTGATAAAAATATATGGGTCGGCACTTATTTTGGTGGCGTTAATGTATATAATCCTGGCACCAATTCTTTTACTCATTTTATGCATGATGAAAATAATCCAGCCAGCATTAGCAATGACAAAGTAAGTTCAATCTTCGAAGATCATAATGGAAACATCTGGGTAGGCACGGATGGTGGAGGATTAAATCTTTTTAATAAGGAAACACAAAGCTTTACAACATTCAGGCATGTGAAAGGCGAAAATAGCATCAGCAACAACAGTGTTGGTGATATTCACGAAGACAGCTCAGGAAATTTATGGATAGGAACCTTGTCGGGGTTAAATCAATTCAATACAAACAATCACCTGTTCAAAAACTATAGTACAACCGATGGATTACCTAACGATGCTATTTTTGGAATTCTGGAGGACAAACACAACAACCTTTGGGTTAGCACAAACAAAGGACTATGCAAATTTAACCTGGAAACAAAACGCATTAAAAACTTTGGCATTGCTGATGGATTACAATCCAATGAATTTAAACAAAATGCGCGATGTAAAAGCAGGTCGGGCAAAATGTACTTTGGAGGCAACAATGGTTTCAACGAATTCTTTCCTGATAGCATAATAGAAAGACCATACGACCCTCCTATTGAGCTTACCAGCTTTCTACTCTTCAACACGGTTGTTCCCATTGCACGGGATTCATCCATAAAGTCGCCATTGAAGAAGAGTATAACAGAAACAAATGCCATTACACTTTCCCACGATCAATCCGTCATTTCATTTGAATTTGCCTCTCTGAATTTTGTTCCGCATGAAAAAAAACAATACTCCTATTTCATGGAAGGATTTGACAACGTGTGGAACAACATAGGCACCAAGCACACTGCAACCTATACAAATCTTGATCCTGGACATTATATTTTTAAAGTAAAGGGTTTGGATAACACCGGCAAGTGGTCAACAAAAACGAGAACGTTGAGTCTTACCATCACTCCTCCCTTCTGGCAAACATGGTGGTTTAGAATTTTGTCGGGTCTTATCATTATGAGTTGTATTTTTTACCTGTACAGACTTCGGATCAATATCATTCACAATCAGAAAAAAGAATTGGAACGACAAGTCATTGCACGAACGAATGAAGTTGTTCAGCAAAAAGAAAATCTTCAAACACAATCTGAACATCTTGAAAAGATCAACAAAGAACTTGTTATTCAACGTGAAGAAATATTACGCCAACGCGAAGAAGCTGAGAAAGCCAGGACCGAAGCAGAACAAGCCAATAAAGCAAAGAGTGTTTTCCTGGCTACGATGAGTCACGAGATACGCACACCTATGAATGGTGTTATGGGAATGGCTTCGTTATTAACAGAAACTTCGTTAACCAGCGAACAAAAAGAATACACCGACACCATTATGAATTGCAGTGAAAGTCTGTTAACGGTGATCAACGATATTCTCGATTATTCGAAGATTGAATCGGGCAACATGGAGCTTGAGCATAATGATTTTGATCTGCGAACCTGTATTGAAGAAGTGCTGGATGTTTTTGCTACCAAAGCTTCTGAAGTAGGCCTTGATCTTGTTTATGAATTAGATTATAATGTTCCTTCACAGATTGTTGGTGATAGCCTGCGTTTAAGACAGGTATTAATAAATCTTGTTAGCAACGCTATAAAATTTACACACAAGGGAGAAATCTTTGTTGGTGTACATTTGCTAAACCTGAACAATGATGATATAGAACTTGGATTTGAAATCAAAGATACGGGCATCGGCATACCGCACGATAAGCTTGATCGCTTGTTTAAAGCATTCTCCCAGGTTGATTCTTCAACAACCCGTAAATATGGTGGAACAGGATTAGGACTCGTTATCAGCGAAAAAATTGTGCAGATGATGAACGGAACGATTGCTGTGGAAAGTCAGGTTGGTCATGGTACCACATTTACCTTTACCATCAAAGCTAACGTAAGCCAGGAGTCAACACGCACATATGTACATTACAATACATCTGGTCTCGAAGGAAAAAAAGTTTTAGTCGTTGATGACAATTCAACCAATCGAAACATTCTTCAAAATCAACTAGAGCAGTGGAAACTTGTGCCCACATTAGCAACATCAGGTGAGGATGCTTTGACAATACTGACAACGGGAAACAGTTTTGATCTTGTACTTACCGATATGCAAATGCCCGAGATGGATGGTATTGAGTTGGCAAGACACATCCGGCGAAAACATATTGGTGTTCCCATTATCTTGTTAAGTTCTGTAGGCGATGACAGACCCAAAGGACATGCTGAACTCTTTTCATCTGTGTTAACAAAACCTGTAAGACATAGCACGCTCTGCAAACACATCCTTCAGCAACTTAAACGACCTGATAAACCCGTCATTGAAGAAGTAGAAGCCAGGAAAAAATTATCAAATGATTTTTCCCAGCAATATCCGTTAAGCATATTAGTAGCTGAAGATAACCCGGTAAATATGCGATTGGCTGAACGTGTATTATCCAAGCTTGGATACATTCCAGCGAAGGTTATGAACGGACAGGAAGCACTGGATGCATTAGAGCAGAATCATTATGATTTAGTGCTGATGGATGTACAGATGCCTGTAATGGATGGATTGGAAACAACGCGAAAAATTCGGGCCAGCATGAATCAGCAACCCGTTATCATAGCCATGACTGCCAATGCTATGCAAGGCGATCGCGAAGTATGTCTTCATGCTGGTATGGACGATTATATTAGCAAACCCATTAAGCTGGAAGAGATTGTAAACACACTTCAGAAATGGGGTTTAAAAAATGCCGTAAGAAGCTGAGCTGTTACTTACGCAATAGTCAGTCAACTTGTAATAATTATTGTGACTGATTGGCGATCTGTTCATTCAACTTACGATTCAGCCTGCTGAGTACTCGTGCCACGCGCTTAGGTATGTAACCATGATCTCTTTTAAAAAGCAATGTTAATTTTGCCAGAGAAGTCATCTTATGCTGAATAGGTAATTTTGAAAAAAACTCGGTGCGGAGCATATTGATCAGAAACAGTTCATGATGAAGCATATCATTGTCTGTTGTGAGAGTCAACAAACGTTTCAAATAGATCAGGCATCTTAAGTAAATTCTTCGCCAATGTATCATATCCATAATTATTAATTTCAACTTCACTTCTCTTTTGCCAACCTCTCTAACGAGGTAACATATTCGTTGCTGTCTTATATTAAAAGTTATACAGGATGAATATAATCGTCAGAATAAGTATGCTCACGCCAAAAAAAATAAAACAAATGTTGGCGGTTGAATTTACTTTTGAACTGTACGAGTTGAATTCACTTTCCTGTTCAAGTTTTCTCTGTAATTTCCATTGTTCGAAGTTCATAATAGTTGCTTTTTTGATGTATCAAAGGTAGCCTGGAAGAAAGCAAACCTCTTCAGGATTTTCCTGATTTGGGGAAATCAGGTAATTCATTAACATGGTGCTTGTTCATCTTCCACTCCGTTTTTTTTAAACTAACAAAGCTTTTGCCTGGCTATTTAGCACCATATTCACCTCAGCATAACGCTGACATAAAAAAAATCAGGATTGTCCGCATGGAAACTGCTTTAGGAAATCTGAACTTTGCAGTAACAAATCAAGTGAGCTAATTAAAATCAAATTGACTTCTCTCTCGTTATTAACATTATATCTAAATCAGATTAGTGAATGGATGCAAGAATATTATTAGTGGAGGATACTCTGATAAATCAAATTGTTGTTGAGAAGCATCTCGCTAAGCAAGGTATTGGAGTAACGATAGCCAACCACGGCAAAGAGGCTCTTGAATTAATTCTCTGTAAAGATTTCAAACTCGTTTTAATGGATGTGAATATGCCAGAAATGGATGGCTATGAATCTACAGTAAAAATTCGTTCAATGGATGATCCCTATTTTAAGACTGTTCCCATCATTTTATTTTCTGCATCGGCTATGCTGGATGCCAGGGAGAAAGAAAGAGCCATCAGCATTGGCATTACTGATTTTGTGCACAAGCCTTTTGAAATGGACGAGTTAGATTGTCTTCTTAAAAACTATATTATAGATAAACCCAACCTTAGATCGCTAAACATAAATTTTGATCTTTACACAGATAATGATCCTGAATTTAAAAAAGAATTAATTGGGCTCGTTATTAATGATCTGAAAGAACTGCAGGCATCATGCAGTTCAGCTATTACAATTCATGATCCTGAAATTTACAGGAGCACCTGTCATAAAATTGTGAGCACACTAAGCATGATTAATGACCCAGAGTTTGCCGATGCTATAGAAGCATTAAAAACTCAAAATCCGGGAGAAGACCAGGTTACGCTCTTCAACAAACTAGTTGATGAAATCATTAAAAGCTTAAAATACGAGTGTGAGATGATTAAATAAACTATTGAATGGAATTCACTCATCAGTTCACTATGTAACTTCTTTATAAACTTATCAGGCTTTTTCTATTTACCACGTCGCTCAAAAATTTTCATTTGCTATCGGCACATTGCAATTATTTTGCTATGTTTGCAGCCCTAATTTATTTTTCGAAATGTCTCTTTTCTACAAAAGTACCCTCTTGCTTACTGCATTGTTGTTGTTGCGCGCTTCAAAGTTTAATCCGATTACTCTAAAATCTTGTTATTACAGTTTTCCACGACTCATTGTTAGAGTAACGCAAATGAAAAAAGGGATTCTACTCCTGTTTGTTTTGTGTTGCATTCAACACACCGTCTTCGCTCAAAAAGATTTTCGAAAAGGTTTCGTGGTAACACTTTCTGGCGACTCTGTCAAAGGGTTAGTAAGTTATAGCGAAGGGTTAAGAGCATATCAAAAATGTATTTTCCAAGAATCAGGTAATAATAATACGCGAGAATATATGCCCTCAGATATTCTGAGTTATGGATTTATTGACAATAGACTGTTTAGAATGAAAACTATTGACGTCAATAACGTGACACAAAATGCTTTTCTTGAAGTATTGGTTGAAGGTCCATTAAACCTCTATCGGTATGGTACTTTTTTTTATGTGGAGAAAGACGGTAAACTTCAAAAACTTCGTAATGATAAAAAAGAAACTTATCAGCGGGCGGATTATCTAACAATGAAAAAAGTCATATTAGATTCGAACGAATATATCGCCACATTGAATATGTTAATGTTTGATTGCGTTGAGCTTAGACCTCGAATACAAAAGATCAGGCTTGGTGAGGCTCAGCTAACCAGACTTTTTGAACGTTACAATAATTGCAAGGGCAAAACCTCCAAAGCATATAAGGATAAGAAACCATGGATTAAAAGTTATTTTGGAGTTTCGGGTGGCCTTAATATGTCTACTCTCCATGTCAGAACTCAAAATCCGGAGTTATGGCCCGTTAGTGCAACTTATAGAAAATCCCTTTCTCCATTGATTGGAATATCGTTAGAGATTGCTGCACCAAGAGTTAGTGAAAGATTCTCATTTCACAGCAATGTATATTTTTTGACATCGAAATATTACCATTACAGTCTGATAAATTATGACAGTTACGCATTGCGAAATTCTGTTACAGTAGATGTCAATCAAATAAAAATTCCGTTAAGCCTTTGTTACACATTTCCACATAAGAAAATCACTCCTTTTATTAAAATAGGAGCATCCCACACAATTAACTTAAAACATAAGTCTGAATTATTCCAGGAAACTGAAACCGGAAATATAATTGTAGTTAACAAAGGAAATGCTTTCTGGATTAGTTCAGGCCAAGTTGGAATTTGGGGAGGGTTTGGATTTCTAAAATCGCTAAATAAGAAATATGACTCATTTATAGAATTCAGATATGAGCAAACAAAAGGTCTCCTTGCAACATATCACAATCCAGATCTAAGGTCTGGTGTTACAAATATTCAGATTGTTCTGGGAATTAAAATGAAATAAAATGTGTAAATCCATCTCTATTATATCAACCATACTTTTACTTATTGTTTTTATAAGTTGTGATAGCTATGAATTTCCACACGCGCCATATCCGGTTGCTGAAACGAATAGTGTATCAGATATTACTGCATCAAACGCTACCTTCAAAGCACATATCAGTAACTATGATAATACCTCCATCATTGATCATGGGTTTGTATGGGGAAAGAATCCAGAACATAGCGTCTCATCAGGTAAGGTCATTGATTTAGGAATCTTTCAAACTAATAAAGGTAATTTCAACGCCACAATTGAAAAAACATTTTCAAAGGATACTACTTATTACGTAAGATCATATATCAAGACGACTTCATTAACGATTTATGGAAATTCCATTTTATTTAAGGGTATCGAATAACGGACCACAACATTGTGTTGTTGAATTATTCATTTTAGCTTCATAAACAAACTTAACTGTCACTCAGTTATTTAATGACCAAAGCATTCCTAATCGTTCGGACAACAATTCCTTTACCGAGCTTATTGCTGAAGTATAACAGAACACTAGTATTTGGCCATCACAAAAAACATTTCGTGTAATAAAAATTATTTGAAAAAATATTTTTCAGTATTATAGCGAAATTTTTATAAAATCTTGACAGCACTATGGGTAAGATCGTACGGAAAAGCCTTCCACTAGAAGTAAGCGTTGGCCTTCTTTTATTAATTTTTATTTTGTCGTTTCTCCTGGCGGGACAGATTTTCGGGGAGCATAATGAAGGAAAAAATTTGTATTTCGGAATGCTGCTGGTCAGCACTGCTGTTATCATCATGGTGCTGGTATTATGGGAAGAACTTTTCTTTCCTGTAAAAGTCAAACCTGAACAGGGAGAAGTAGTATTC
>DATCRE010000610.1:0-3495 GCA_036569145.1 Cyclobacteriaceae bacterium | reverse complement strand
GCTGCTATGATTACTTTTTGATGATTGCGTATAACGGGTATGATTGTTCCATTCCAGTATGGAAGTACGCGCTCCATCGTCTTATTTAAATTTTCTGTCAGGGGCAACTCACGTTCTGTTAAATTTTTATATCTCAGATCATGTCCCGGATAACGTTCATCATCTTTTGTTATTGATGGTGGATTTTCATTTGGGTCACGTCTCCATTTATGAACTTGCTCCGCGCCATACTTAGCAGCTGTCTCTGTCTTATTCAATCCTTGTAATGCGCCATAAAATCTTTCATTGAGTCGCCATGATTTCTGCACGGGAACCCAAAGTTGATCGAGTTCTTCCAAAATAATATCCAGTGTCTGGATAGCTCTCTTTAACACCGAAGTAAATCCGATGTCGACAGTATAACCATGTTGCTTGAGCAGAGCTCCCGCTCTTTTTGCCTGACTGTAGCCATTGTCAGAAAGGCTTACGTCAGTCCAGCCTGTGAAACGGTCTTCTTTGTTCCAGACACTTTCGCCGTGTCGTATCAGAATTAACTTTTGCATGATTTCTCTAACGCTTATTTCTTTTCGAGGATTTATCAGCGCTTTCAAACACCCATCGATAGGTCTGAAAACAAAATATCTGATAAAAATTTTCCGCAGCCATTCCCCTGCTGTAGAATATACTCCCCAACACCATAGCATATACTGCAATTTTTGAATATTCTGGCTTGTTATTTCTTTTGGCACAATTATTCGATTACGCTACCACGGATGGTTTATAGGTTAAAAAGGTGCGGCAGCGATGTTGCACCTTTTTTCACTATCAGCCCAATCGAATCATAACTAAAAAAAGACTAGTCATGAAAAATAATAATCTTAAATCAGATATAATAATTATAAGAGCTACTATTCTTTCAGCAGCAGTCGCATTGGTGTTTGCATTATCATCTTGCCAAAACAAAAAAGCAGAAGACTCAAAAGAAGTTGCCACTGAACATAATGAAGCAAAATTTGACAGTGCTAATGAAGAAGATGCAAAATTTCTTGTGGCGGCGGCCGAAATAAATCTGGAAGAAATTGAACTTGGCAAACTGGCACAACAAAACGGTGCGTTAGCCGATGTAAAAAGTCTTGGTAAAATGATGGAAGATGATCACACCAAAGCATTAAAAGATTTGCAGGCTCTTGCTTCATCAAAACAAATTACGATACCCACAGTTATTACTGACAAAGGTCTTGATGCTGTTAAAAAACTCAAGGATAAAACAGGAAATGATTTTGATAAAGATTTTTGCCAGATGATGGTTAAAGGCCACAAAGACGCTATCGATAAATTTGAAAAAGAATCTAAAGATGCGGCTAATGGCGACATCAGGGCCTGGGCTACTTCTATGGTGCCATCTTTGCGTACACATTTAGATCACGCTATGACGTGCCAGGAAAAATGTGAAAAAATGTAAAGTGTATTGCTTAACTGAGCAACTCAACCAAGCAACACTGAAAGCTTAATGTTTACCTTCTCTAAACATTATCTAAAGTAGGTAAGAATGCAGCAGCCATGCTGCATTTCTTTTTTTATAGAGGTTTGAATTAACAATGATTATAATGTCTGATAAACACAAAAAATCAAGCATCAGAAAGGTCGTTCTCATCTCATTTGGATTGTTTGTGCCTTTGGTTATCATGGCATTTCTTACTGTTGACTACTATCATTTTTCAAAAAACAAAAACAAGTATCGTACACTTTTTATCCCGCGCCTTGAAGTAGGACTGTTTGAAATAACAAGTATGCGCGCTGATAAAACAATGATGAATGCTTCGTTGCTCATTCACAATCCTCTGCCCTTTAATATTGATGTTGATAGTCTCGAATATAAAATTTATATCCGCAATACAGAGGTTATAAAAAGCACGTATGCAAAACCGCTCTCCATATCTAAATGGAATACAGCTACAGTTACAATGCCTGTAACAGTGTTTAACGATAAGCTTGTTGATATTTTAAAGGCCAGCGAAAATCAAAATAAGGATAGTGTTATATACCGGATTGATGCATCCTTCTATGCCAGGAAACCCTTAAAAAAGAAATTCAACATCAATGCCGAAAAATTGTTACCGTTGATTTACATACCAACAGCATCAATAGAAAAAATCAGTTACAAGTCACTGAGCACAAAAGGTGTTACACTGTTTGTAAAAGTTAATATCGGCAACAAGAATATATTTCCAATTCAGTTTAAGAATCTGGAATATAAGTTTGCGCTCGCCGGCAATCCCTGGATTGAAAGCAAACAAACAGATGCTATTCATATCAGAAAACAAGACAGCACAACACTTACGCTACCATTACATGTTTCCTTCAAAGAAATTTTTCAGAGTGTGGGACCACTCATTCGCAATGGAAAAAATGTTGATTACAAATTTGAGATGAACATGAGATTAATCTCGAAAAACGATGCAATAAAAGATAGTGAGGTAATTCTAAAAGGTGAGGGTACGCTAAAGGAATTAATCCGGCTCGAAAAAGAAGAGAAAAAGAAAGAGCAGAAAGAGAAATCAGCGAAGAAGGAGAAGGCTAAGAAAAAAGAAACAGACAAAAAGTAAACGCTGATAATAATTCTTCATTGTCGCAATCATCCCCTTAAAATGTCGTTTTTCACCAGCTTTATGGTAAAATCTTTATGTTAGGTTTGTAATGTAATTCAAGCGTAAATAAATCACATTAAAATCAATACTATGGAAACACCAACCAAAACATCTGTTACAGTTGAAGCTCTTGTAAAAGCCCCGGTAGAAAAAGTCTGGACTATCTGGTCAGAACCTAAACACATTACCAAATGGAATCAAGCATCACCTGATTGGCATTCTCCTTTTGCTGAAAATGATTTGCGTAAGGATGGAAAATTTAAAGTTACCATGGCTGCTAAAGATGGAAGCTTCAGTTTTGATTTCGAAGGTGTTTATACAAATGTTCAGCCTCACAAAGTTATTGAATATGTTATGGGTGATGGCCGCAAAGTGAAAGTAACATTTTCAGCCAATGGCAATGAAACAAAAGTGGTTGAAACATTTGAAGCTGAAGAAGAAAATCCTGTTGAAATGCAGCGCGGTGGCTGGCAAGCTATTCTTGATAGCTTCAAGAATTATACAGAAGCTAATTAATTTTTTTACTCGAGAAGTAAAGCCCATCGACGAACATCGATGGGCTTTGTATTACAGATAAATAATTGAAAATTATTTCTTAAGCATCTTAATGGTTTGCACGCTTCTGTTTTGTGTAGCTCTGATGATGTAAAGTCCTGAAGTGAATGATGTGCCATCAACTTCAGATGATCCGTTTCCTCTCACTCGTGTTTTCAATACAGGCTGTCCCTGGATATTCATAATCTCAACATCTACATCACCATCATCAGGTGATGATACTAACAAATTAAATTTGTCTACAACCGGATTTGGTGATGTTTGAACCGTAAGTGATAACTCACCTTCACCAACTTCATCATCATTGATCGTC
>DATCRE010000609.1:0-22435 GCA_036569145.1 Cyclobacteriaceae bacterium | reverse complement strand
GGTTCGAAAAATATGGTTGAAAAAGCTGAAGGACTTTGAATTTGTGTTGATTCAATTCAACGCTATAACACTTACTATTTTCAGATCGTGCTGAAACAAAAAGCCCTGAACGCAGATCGGATAGATCAGGCATTCAGGGCTTGACATGATTCGGAAAATAACTACTGCGCGCTTTCTGCTGGAGCAGTCAACACTTCAGGTGCATATTTCAAAATTAACTCATACCATTTGATGAGCTTCTTGATATCTGATACATAAACACGACTCTCGTCGAACTCTGGCAATACCGATTTTAAAAAGGCTTTAAGTTCGCTTCCATCAGAGTTGCCATCAACACCCAAATCATCTTTGTATTCAGTATACATTTTCTTTAACACATCCTCCAATGGAATATTACCTTCCTTGGTTGTTGTGTAGATCGAAATTTCCTGAAGCAATGAAAGCTTGTTGTTTGCTGTTGCTACCAGTTTGGTTTTAGCTTCATCCAATGATTCTAAAATCACACCTGATTTTGTTGGCGATACTACTTTGAACAATCCACCCTTGCCTGAAATGCTTGCAATCTCTGATAAAGTCATACTCGTTTTTAAAATTACGGGGCAAACTAAGCAATTTTATTTTTCATTAGCGAGTGCCTGTTCGATAAAACCCAGCACATCATCTTTACCCTTCTTTTCTGTCGATGATGTTAAAAGGATAGGAGGAAGCTCATCCCAGGTTTGTAGCAACGTGTTTTCGAAACGTGTTTTGCTTTGGTGGAGGTGATTGCGGCTAAGTTTATCGGCTTTCGTGAAAATGAGGCAGATAGGAATCTCATTAGTTCCGGCCCACTCAATAAAACTCAGGTCTATAGGTTGCGGTTCAAGCCTGCAGTCAATCAGAATAAAAACACATGACAGATTTTTTCTCTTAATCATGTAGTCTTCAATCATTTTGCCAAAGCTGAAGCGTTTGCTTTTGCTTACACTGGCATAGCCATAGCCGGGCAAATCTACCAGGTACCATTTGTTATTGATGATAAAGTGATTGATTGTCTGTGTCTTACCAGGCTTAACAGATATTTTGGCCAGATTCTTCCGATTGGTAAGCATGTTGATGAGTGATGACTTGCCTACGTTAGAACGACCAATAAAAGCAAATTCAGGTTTATCATCTGGCGGGCATTTTAATACATCGGCTACACTGGAGACAAACTCAGATTGCAAAATGTCCATGCAAAAGGTGGTTAAAGTAAAGATTGAAGGTTAAAATACTAAGGCTGTAAGATACGCATACGTTATGAAATGGAAATTATATTCTTTAATCCATCATTTTTACTATATTAGCATCGATTGTATTGTACTTTATAATTAATAAAAATTTTTTAGCAATGCACAGTATCCGTTGCGTACTGATTTTTTCAGCTTTATCACTGGCAGTTGTAATTCAAGGTTTTTCCCAGCAAGACCCAAAACAGACGGCCAGGGAATATATGGAAGTTGCCGAGGGCATGATTTCCGAAACAAAAGCGATTGACGATGCCCGGCCTCTGATGGCGGCTGCGGCTGATATGGACACAACCTTTATAAAAGCTAACTATGAGGCAGGTCATTTGCACTTGCTTACGATAGGTAAAGACTTGGCTGTGAAATACTTCCTCCGTGTTTATCGTCAAGATCCCGACTACAACTTTGCTATTTTATACTGGATCGCTAAGAGCTACCAGTTTGGACTAGAGTTCGATAAGGCTATTGAATTTTTTAATTTATATAAAGAGAAATTGGCCAAGAAATCCAACTACCAGGGAAAAGACAAAATTGATATGGCAATGGTCGATCGGGCCATCTTTGAATGTAAAAACGGTAAAGAATACGTTGCTAACCCCGGTAATTTCTCCATTGTTAACATCGGCCGTGAGATCAATTCTGAATTTGAAGACTATGGTCCGGTACTAAATGAGAAAGAAGACGAGATTGTTTTCACCACACGCCGCCGTGATGACAACTTAAACCCCAACGTGGATATTGATAACAAACCTTTTGAAGATATATTTTATTCCAAAAAGACGGGAGGTAAATGGGAGTTTGCCAAAAACATTGGCCCCATCGTAAACACGCCATACCACTGCTCTAACCTTGCACTCTCTAAAGATGGTAAAACACTCTTCATATATAAAGATGATGGTGGCGGTGATATTTACTACAGCATACTCACCAATGGAGAATGGGCTGAACCAGTGCCGTTGCCAGGTATCATTAATTCAAGCTTTGAAGAGAAATCCATTACTATCTCTAAAGATGAGAAGACACTCTACTTTTCAAGTAACAGACCTGGCGGCTTTGGCGGCCTAGATATTTACAAGGCAACAAAAGACAGCAAAGGCGAATGGTCTAACGTAAAGAATCTTGGAAACCTGATCAACACAGAAGTTGATGAAGATGGTCCCTTCATTGATTATGATGACGTTACACTTTATTTCAGTAGTGAAGGTCATAAAGGTATGGGTGGCTATGATATTTTTAAAACGATATACAATCCACAAAAGAATGAATGGACTGACCCAGTGAATTTAGGATATCCTATTAATACCCCTGACGATGACGTGTTCTTCAGTAGTTCATCTGATGGAAAGAGAGCTTACTATTCCTCAGTACGTGATGATGGAATGGGTTATACCGATATTTATTTAATCACAATTCCTGAAGGTTTAAAAAATACCGAACCAGTTAAGGCGCCGGTTGATACTGCTAAAACTGTAGCAGTAAAAGAACCCGTGAAGGAACCCGTTAAAGAGCCAGTGAAAGAACCCGTTAAGGAGCCTGTAAAAGAACCAGTAAAGGAACCTGTCGTTACGACGAAGGAGCCGGTAAAGGAACCTGTTAAGGAGCCTGTAAAAGAGCCTGTTAAAAAAGAGATCAAGCCAATACGTTACGTTGTTAATGTCGTAAACATGGCTGATAAAACACCAATCAATGCCAAGGTTAAGCTGGCTGGTCTGAAAGACAATGTGATAGTAGCATCAACTTCTGCTGGTAATGGGGTCTATGAATTTAAAGTAGTAAGCACGAAGGCAAAAGACTATCGTCTTTCTGTGGAGGCTGAAGGTTTTGTGTTCCAGAATCAGAGTGTAAAAATTGCTGGTGCTACTGATAAAGAAAACACCATTACTAAAACCATCGAAATGCGCAAGCTGATTGTTGGTGACTCTCATGTGTTGCACAATCTTTATTTTGATTTCGATAAAGCTTCTCTTAAAACAGAATCATATAATGAGTTGAATAAACTTGAAACGATGATGCTGCAAAACGATAAGCTTATGGTAGAGATTGGTGGCCACACCGATAGCTATGGTACCAAAGCTTACAATATGAACCTCTCTCAACGCAGAGCAGAGGCAGTGAAAGATTATCTCACGAAGAAAGGAATTGATGCCCGCAGAATTACTGCTGTTGGTTATGGTAAAACCAAGCCATTGGCAAGCAATGACGACGAAGAGGAGGGACGTGAGTTAAATCGTCGTGTAGAGTTTAAAGTACTGAATAACTAAGAAATCTGAAGTAATGGCTGGCTGTGCTCAAGTACAGCCAGCTAAATTTCTTTCATAGATGTAAACAAACTAACTTTCCGGCCTGTTTTTAAAACAGCTTTTAAACCGGATTCAATGACCGTACTTCCTTATAAAGAACAATCGACCAGCAAGAAGGAGCAAGTGGCCCAGATGTTTGATAACATTAGCCATAAGTATGATTTCCTGAATCACTTTCTCAGCATGGGTATTGATAAAGGCTGGAGAAAGAAAGCCATCAGGTTTCTCAAGCCGTCAAATCCAAAGCAAATACTGGATGTAGCAACCGGCACTGGTGATTTTGCCTTGCAGGCACTCACACTAAATCCTGACAAGATCACTGGTGTGGATATCTCAACAGGTATGCTTGAGATGGGAAGAAAGAAAATTGAAAAGCTAAACCTTGCATCAAAGGTTGAATTGCTGGAAGGCGATTCTGAAAATCTTCCTTTCCAGGAAAATAAATTCGATGCTGTAACCGTTGCATTTGGAGTACGGAATTTTGAAAACCTGGAGAAAGGACTTGCTGAGATTCACAGAGTGCTGAAGCCAGGTGCATTGATTGTGGTGTTAGAGTTTTCAAAGCCCAAACAATTTCCATTCCGGCAGATCTATAATTTTTATTTTAAAGCAGTGCTGCCAAGAATTGGGCGAATGGTTTCGAAGGATAGCGCCGCTTATACTTACTTGCCAGAATCTGTTTCAGCTTTTCCCGATGGAAATGATTTTATTACGATACTGAATAAAATAGGATTTAAAAATACAGCATGCAAGCCACTCACATTTGGAATAAGTTCTATCTACACGGGGCAAAAGTAATTTTGTGTGTAGGTGTGATGATGGCCTTGCAGCATCATACGCTTGCTCAGCGTATAAGGCATCGTGTAAAGCAGAACAATCCTAATTACGATGATCGTAAACTATCGTATGGATTTCTGATCGGGATACATTCAACATCTTATCAGATTAAATATTCAAAGGACTTTGCTTCTCAAAAGTTCGATTCAGTTACTGCTGTACTACCTTCATGGTCGCCGGGTTTTTCATTAGGCGCTATTGTAAATTATAGAATTGCCGATTTTTTTGATTTGCGTACCACACCGAAGTTTGCTTTCTATGAAAATAGGTTGAAGTATACTTATGCGAACCAGTCTTCACAGGAACAGTTAGTTGAAACTGTTATGGTTGAACTACCTATTTTGATAAAATATAAATCTGAACGTCGGGGTAACGTGCGCATGTATATGATCGGTGGATTTAAACCAGGCATTGAAGCCTCTGGTAAAAAGCAAATCACTAATACAACATCACGTGGTCTTGAAGTAAAGGGAACAAACCTTAGTGCCGAAATGGGTTTTGGATTTGATCTTTACTATCCACTATTCAAATTCTCTCCTGAACTACGATTCTCAAGAGGACTTGTTAATATACTGGACAGAACTAATGACCCTTTTGCTCAGCCCATTAATCGTGTCAATACCAATACAGTTACACTCTATCTTCTCTTTCAATGATGGAGTGATGAATTGTATACTTTAATAACTCTAGTCATGTCAAAGAGAATAGCCTTAATTACAGGTGCAACTTCCGGAATAGGTGAAGCAACAGCCCGCCTTTTAGCAACTAATAACTTCAACCTTATTATCTGCGGCAGAAGAAAAGAACGACTGGAAGCGCTTGCTGTTGAGCTCTCTTTAATAACGGATGTCTTTACATTATCTTTTGATGTTCGTGATCAAAAGGAAGTAGCGAAGGCTTTCACAACACTTCCTGATAAATGGAAAGATATTGATGTGCTACTGAACAACGCAGGGAATGCTCATGGTCTTGATCCCATACAAACAGGTAGCCTGGATGACTGGGATGCTATGATTGATATTAATGTAAAAGGTCTGCTCTATGTTTCCAAAGAAGTTATTCCTGGCATGACAAAAAGGAATCGTGGGCATATTGTTAATATTGGTTCTATAGCAGGCAAAGAAGTTTATCCCAATGGCAATGTATACTGCGCCAGCAAGTTTGCAGTAGATGCATTAACGCGGGGCATGCGTATGGATCTGAATCCGTTTAGTATTAAAGTTACTTCCATCAATCCCGGTATGGTTGAAACAGAATTTTCTTTAGTGCGATTTAAAGGAGACGAGCAACGTGCCACTTCTGTCTATCAGGGTATGAAACCCCTTACTCCGGAAGACATTGCCGATATTATTTTATATACAGTCAATGCTCCGGCTCATGTAGTACTGGCAGACATTACAGTATTACCTACCGCACAGGGAAGTAGCACGATTGTTCACAGGAAGAATTAATGAATCAGGGACAGAAGTGTTTTCTCATCAATATCATGCTGACCATCAAATGTGATTTCGGTCGGCTTGATTTGCAAACGCTCTGATAGATTTCTCATCTCAGCAAACTTATCATCCGTAAGAAAAGGATCTGACTTGCCGTATACCAGGTAAGTTTCTTTTTCATTTAGCAATTCATGCCCCTTTTCAAAATTCATATCTGGAGGAAAAATGCCGCCCCAGAGAATAAGTCTGTTGAAGTTTACTTTTCCGTCCATAGCCCAACGTGAAGCTGTAGCAGCACCTTGCGAAAATCCAAGTATAGTTATCTTGCCGGTGAAGCCCGTTCCTGTAAGTTCTTTAATGCATATAGTGTTGAGATATTGAATATAGTTTTCAATATCCATCAACCTGTTTTCTTTCGTCATCCAGGTTGAGCCAACACGACCTGCGTAACCATCCAGGTAATAATGTGAGAGACCTTCGGGAGCGATGACACATATTTTATTTTCCTGAAGCGCTCTGAATTTTCTTATAAAAAAAGAAGCGAGTTGTCCTTGTCCGTGTAGTACAAACCAAACTTGTTCCGTATTGGGACTGATTTCTCCTATTTTGAAATAGCGTGCCTGAAAGGGAAAAGTTACATTGTACTGAGTCATGCGTTGGATGTGACTAAAAATAAAAAGGCTTCCTCGTTTGAGGAAGCCCATTATATAATTGTTGTTATTGACTAACGTTTGAACCCTAGGGCGCTACCTCCACAATATCCAGTTGAACCATCGAAGGTATATTGGATATAATAGATGCCTGTAGTGTTGCAAGGATAGGCGATGGCCGAAATAAACTGACCATTCACTTTGCTGCTGGCGACCTTGTTACGGTTGGAGTCATACAGACTCACTACAATACCATCTGTTGCCTGACCTGCAGCACAAATGTTAATCATATATTGTGTTCCTTTTGTAAATACGTATGAGTATTCAACAAATTCTTTTGCTCCCTTCTCAACTCTATAGCTTTTTAGAAAATTGAAGCCCGTTGCTAATTTAGGAATACACTGATTGCTCATGGCTTCTGAATTACACTGTGCAATTACTTCAAGTGTACTAAGAATGAAAACCGAAAGAACAACGAAGATAAACTTTTTCATATGGCTCATTAATTATTAACCTAGCTTATAATCTTACCTCTAATACTATCTACTACTTCTTTTATACTTACAATATCCTCTTTGGTAATCTGGATAGTGCTAGAACTATTATCTTTAATTACCATAACGCCATCTACAATTTCGAAAGTTGACTCTTTGTAAGTGTAGGTGATGTTTACTTTATCAAATACCTTCTTCAATCCATCCATGTCATTCAACAATGATGCCATGTTCTGATCGCTCTCTTTATAGAAAGAAAGCAATAGCATAATGTTTTCAAGAATAATTTTTTGTTCACCGATAGTTTCTTCCAATTCCTTGTTTCCAGGATTTGATTTTGCAACCTCGCAAGTAACATGCAGTGCTTCAAGCCAGCCACCTGTTAGTAATAAAACGCTAAGGTTAGCACGGTTTTGAGTTTGCAGGTAGTGATTAATGCTGTTAAAATTCTGAGTTGTGATAAGCAAAAGAGAATCTAAATTTTTGCTGTTAGTAGCCAGACGGCCTACAGTTTCTATATCGAAGAATTGTCCTATGTTTAAGCCATCAGCCATATCTTTAATGGCTTCCATGTACTTAACACCATCCTGGTTTTGCTCATAGATATTGGTATATCCTAAGTCTGTACCATAAATGCCAAGGTTAAGCGCCTTCTTATAGTTTGTGTTATACTTGGCGCGGTTATCAGCCGAATTAAGGTATGTAACGTTGTATTTTTTTCCAGATTCTTTGAGAATCATAGAAATTTCAAGAGGGCTCGGAATCTGTTGGAGAATGTCTCCGATAACTTCTTGTGAAATAGTGGGGCCTTCTGTCTTCGCCGAATCAAGATTTTCCAGGAACTTCTGTTCGTCGCTCTTCTTTTCGCCTCCGCAAGCGGATAGGACAACCAAGATGAGTCCAATAATTGCAATTCTCATAGACATAAAATTATATGTTTACAAAGTTAAAAATTCAGCGTTCCCCGCCAAAAAGTTACATAAATGCGGCCTATTTCTTTTTATTAGAAACTGCCTTTGGCAACTTTACTTTATCCGATAAACTCACATTTTCGAACAATTTAATGGCTTTTCTTAACCATTCAAAGTAAAGGGCAATGTATAAGACCAGCGTCATCAGCCAGATGATGATCATGTTAAATATGAAAGTGCTCATTTGCAGACCGAAAAAGTTTTTTTCAGGTGCATAAAAGTGAGCCCGGTAATCGCCAATCCAAGCGGGCTTGGGGTCCATAAAAATAGGATTCAATTGCTGGATTAGCTTTCCATCAAACTCCAGGATTCTGTTTTTTTCTGAGATGTTCTGCACAAGGTCAGCCAGACTTTCATTGAAATACCTGTTCTTGTATTCATTGAGATCATAGTTGGCGGTCTTGTCACTCTCTTTTTCAAAGACTATCTTTTCGCGTTGTGCAACAACAGCATTGTATGCCCCCTGATAATACTTTTTATAACCATCCATGAACGCCTCTAATTTAGCATCGACAGCAGGGGTGTATTTTTTAAGCTCCCATTCAACGGATGTATTAATTCCTTCCAATCCTTTTTTAAAGTAATCGTCTTTAATGCTTTCGCGAATGATGTTCAGATCCTTTTGCATGATCGCCCTTATAGAATCATTTTTATCGTTCAGGTGATCAGCTATATATTTTCTTTTCTTACTCAACTCCTCTGTTAAATAAGATGACTTGAAATCATATTGCGACTCTAATTTTTCTAATGCAAAGTAAGGCGCTTCGTACGAGTTATTTTTAAACTGGTAAACAGCCAATGCCTCGTATGCCCAGCGCGAAGCCATCATGTCGGCTACGATAGGCACTTTACCTTTTGTGCTTAGAAAATCATTGAGCTTATCGAAACTGAACAACACACCACTCAAGATCATTTGTGGAATGAGCAATAACGGTATCATCACGTAAACGGTAACAGCTGAATTGAATGCTGATGATACATTCAATCCCAATACGTTGGCCAAACATGATGTTGTAAATAATACAAACCAGAAGGGCAGAAGCATGCTCCATTCGATACCCAGGATAATATTTCCTATCAATACAAAGGTGAATGTTTGAATAGCAGACAGCGTAAATAAAATAACCAGCTTGGACATGAGATAGCTGTTCCAGCTCAGGTTAAGGAAAGACTCCCGCTTCAGTATTTTCCGATCTCTTATAATTTCTTCGGCACTAACGGTAAGCCCCATGAAGAGCGCTACTATTATGCTCATCAACATAAAGGCTGGAAAGTTTTCATTAAACCTGAAAATGTATTCCTTACCTCCGGGAGCACTTCTGTAATGAATAATAAATGCGAGAATGAGCGCTAACAAAGGCGCTTCAAGCAAATTGATTAATAGGTATTGTTTATTGCTAAGCTTGGATAATGTATCGCGTGTGGTGAAGATTATCGTCTGCTTAATTTTGGTTGGAAGCGTGAGCGAGTGCGGAGGCTCTTCTTTCACATCTTCAACCGGATTGATTTTAAATCTTTCTTTGTATAGATCATACCATTGTGGTGGAGTGATCTTGCGCTTGTTGGTTGGTTGTCCGTATTCATCAACAACTTTTGCTTCGATGATGTTGAAGATCTGTTCCGGGTTAACATTACCACAAGTTTCGCACTGTCCGCGGTTGCTATCAACCTGGTGCGTTGATTTTTTAAAATAGGTTACGGCCTCAACCGGAGGTCCATAGTATGCAGGGTAGCCACCGGTATCCATAATCACCATCTTGTCAAACATTTTGTAGATGTCTGATGATGGCTGGTGAATGACAACAAAGATCAACTTGCCCTTGAGAGAAAGTTCTTTCAACAAGTCGATTACATTTTCTGAATCACGTGAAGACAAGCCTGATGTGGGCTCATCTAAAAACATGATGGCAGGCTCGCGAATAAGTTCAAGGGCTATGTTAAGACGCTTGCGTTGGCCACCGCTAATAGTTTTTTCTAGTGGATTACCAACTTTTAAATCTTTACGCTGATCGAGGCCAAGATTTTCCAGCACTTCCATAACGCGCTTGTGCAATTGCTCTTCACTGAAGTCAGCAAAGCAAAGTTTACCGTTATAATAGAGGTTTTCGTAAACCGTTAATTCTTCAATAAGCAGATCGTCCTGTGCTACATAGCCGATAACGCCGTGTATTTTTTCTTTTTGAGTTTCAGTGTCAAAACCGTTAATGAGTATCTGGCCTATCGTGGGTTTTACCAGGCCGGCCAGAACGTTGAGTAATGTTGTTTTACCCGCACCACTGGCTCCCATTATCCCAATGAGCTTGCCTGGACCTTCAGCAATGAGAACATTACGTAATCCAATGGCGCCATTTGGAAATTTTAATTCATCGATGCGCGCATTGAACGATAACTTGGTAGTCTTTAACTCTTCATTAAAGTTAGCAACCAAGTCGCTATAGTAGAGTGCATCACCGGCTTGTGTTTTAATTGTGCTGCCGTGAGAGAACAGATAAACTCTGTTGGGCTGCATAGTAAAACCATTGAGCATGTTGATCTCTTCACCCAGATATTTGGTGAAATACATATCAACACTTTGAATGCGCATGAAGATAAGGCTTCCATGAATATGACCGTGAACATGCTTGTAAGACTTTCCTTCTTCGCCAGTCTCATCGACATTTACAAGCAGCACGTCGCTAAAGTTAAGCGACGTGGCATCTTCACTAATGATAAAACTTTCGATGAGTGTGTACTCATCTTTGACAATATTAAAAACAGTAGAGACCGTGTTGATGATCTCCATGCGTTGGGGTGTAAAATTTTTGTCTGTGCTTACAAGCTCTAACAACTTAATAAGTACAACTACCTTTTGTTTTTGAGTAAGGGTTTTGTTGATCTTCTTACAAATACCCAGTGTTTTAACAGAATCTTTTACAGAAGTGAGTTTGGATTTTCCTTCCTCATCTTCTTTTCCGTAGCCTGAAAACTGATCATATAGCTCCAGGTATTCTTTAATAGAATCCTGATCAAGTTCGGTTTGAAAGAAATTGATTACAAAATCCCGCTCATTTAGCGTTGCGCCGCCATCTTGTTTGGTAATGATGGCAAAAAGTTGGGTAAGCGCTTTGAGTATTTCCTCACTCATAGGTAGGTGGATAAAGTAATCGGTTATCGATTATCTCAAGTAGTTTAAGATAAACGATAACCGACAGTATTTAAGCTTTTATGTTAGTATGTTTTGAATTCAAAAGGTATTTCGACTAGTTCAGAAAACTCCTGTCCGGCTTCTTCCATATCTTCGTCATCTTCGTGGAAGTACCACATAATTTTCATTCCCTTAATGTCCTCTAAAGAAGAGAGCACATCCAGAATCAGTTTTGAAGATGCAGTATTAAAATACTCCAGCTTGAATACAAATTCAGTAGAAGGGTTTGGGCTCGCTCCATACTTCGCAATCCACTCTAACACCGGCCTGTAGAACTCTGCTGAATCTTCAGGTAATGATCTTCCTGATATTTCAAAAATACCGTTTTTCTGGTCAAGGATAATTTTTGGGGTATCTTCAGCTCCTTCTAGATTTAAGATTTCCATGATATGATCTGTTTTATTTTGTTCTTATTGTGCTTATTCTAACTCGCGTGGTACGTTAACTTTCAAACAGAAGAAACAATAATCTGCTGACATCTCCGGGAATTCAAACTCAAGTTTCCCGCCCGATTTACGTGCCATATCCACAAAACCTAGTCCGGCACCACCTTTTTCCGAAATGGTTGTGTTCTTAATGATTTCCTTATAAAGGTCTTTCAAGCCATCCTTGTCAAGGCTATTGATGTGCTGGAGTTTTTCGTCCAGGCCTTTTACATTGCTTTTGCGGATAGGATTTCCTGACATGATCGTATACCGGTTATTTTCCCGACCAATCAGGAAAATAGCAGCATGACTATGTATCTCTCCGTCCACCAGCTCATCACTGTGCTTTACGATGTTTTGAAGTGACTCGACCATAACATTGAAAACCTTACGCTTAATACTAGCATCTTCTCCAGAAGAATCAATATTTCGTTCGGCCATGGCCAGAATAGACTTGGTGGTCTCCTGAGTGAAGTCACCCTGATACACCAGAATCAGTTTCTGCGACATCATGGTGCGGTGCAGGTCATAGATGAAATTCATGAGTTTGCGGTTAGATTAAAGTTTGTGGTTTTGCTAAGTTATTAATTTTATTTAAACCCATAGACTTTAGCATCATTGGGTATATAATTATTTTCAAAATTTGATTCCGATTAGTAACACGTCATCTGTTTGCTTGTGCTCACCTCGCCATCCTTCCCATTCGTTATCAAACACTTCCACGGCTTCTGTCATGGATGACTTATGAACTCTCTCAATGATTTCCCTTGTTTTCTTAGGACCAAATTTGCGGCCTTCGGGACCACCAAACTGATCAGGGAAACCATCTGAACTAAAGTAGATAGAGTCACCTTTATCCAGATTAATCTTAGTGTTGGTAAAGTTAGTCTGGTTCTTAAATATACCACCGCCGATAGGGAATTTATTTCCTTTCACTTCTTCCATAACGCCTGCCTTCATCACATAAAGTGGTCGGTGTGCACCAGCATATTCTACAACTCTCTCCGCTGTGTTGATTTTACAAAGCGCGATATCCATACCATCTTTAGTCGCGGCATCTTCATCCTGACGGAGTGTTGTTGTTACACCTTCATCAAGTAAATCAAGAATTTTGCCCGGCTCGGTAATTTTACGGCTTCTTACAATATCATTCAACAAGAAATAACCAATTAATGAAAGAAGCGCTCCTGGTACGCCGTGACCGGTACAGTCTACGGCAGCAATGAAGATGTCTTCTTTGATCTGAACAAACCAGGGGAAGTCTCCACTAACCACGTCGCGGGGTTTGTATAAGATGAAGGAGTCTGGCAATGCTTTATTGATTACGCGATCATTCGGAAGGATAGCATTCTGAATGCGCTTGGCATAATTAATAGAGTCGTTGATTTTCTTGTTCTTATTCTGGATTTCAAGTTCAATCAATTTACGCTCGGTGATATCATGTGATACAACAAGTACGGACTCCAGTTTTTCTGACTCATCAAATTCCGGAATGGCGTTAACCTGCATAACACGCTTACCCATTTCAGATGGGAAGTCCATTTCAGTGGCAACTGTTGTGTTAGTAGCGTTAACCTGTTCTACAATTCGTAGCCAGCCTTCCAATACTGTCGCATCGAGATCAGCTTCTTTTACTTTCTTATTCAGGAATGAAGCCGGACCGCGACCCGTATAGGTTTCGATTACTGGGTTAATGTAAGAGATAGATTCATATTCCAAACGTGTAATCAAATCAGGCGAGTTTTCTGATAGCGCTTGCATCTTACTACGCATGCGTTGCTCTTGCTCAGCTCTGCGACGTTCGGTGATGTCGCGTGAGTTCAGAATGAAACCATGAATGGCAGGGTTGGCCATACAGTTCGTTCCGGCAGACTCAATCCAGATGTAGCTTCCGTCTTTAGCTTTATATTCGTATTGAACCACGGCGCGCTCATCAGGCTTGGCAAGCATGCGCTTGAAAAGGTCGCGGAAAGAGTCACGATAGTCGGGATGAACTTTGTCGATATCACTCTTACCGATCATCTCTTTCTGACCATAGCCAAGAATGGTTTCTACAGAAGGAGAGATGTAACGGATGCTTTCGTCTTCTTCATAGATGGTGATAACTTCAGAAGCATTTTCAAGAAGTAGCTGCATCCGTTTTTGTGTGCGGTTCACTTCTTCAATCTGTTCCTCCAGGCGTTGGTTTGAACGAGTCAATTCTTCCTGCGTAGCCTGCATTTCTTCTGCATTCTGACGAAGTACTTCCTGCTTCTCCTTCAACTCATTACTCATCTCCTGCGATTCTGCAAGCAGCTTGCGCGTGCGTTCGTTAACCTTGATGTTGAATATGGTACGGGCTAAGATCAAACTTAACTCCTGAACAAATTTAACTTGTGAGGGATCGAATTTTTTGAATCCTGCAAACTCCAATACGCCATACACTTCTTCGTTGGTAATCAACGGTACAATGAGTATACATTTTGGACGTTGATCACCTAATATACCGGAGGTGATTGTTACATATTGATCAGGAATTTCAGTTCGTAATACTGTGTCTTTTTCAGCAGCAGCCTGACCTACTAAGCCTTCTGCGAATTTGAATTTTGATTGTAAATATTTTTTGCGACCATAAGCATAGCTGGCCCTGATTTCAATCATAGGCTTACCCGGATTGTCATCATTTACCGTATAGAATGCACCTTGAATAGCACCAATTTTATCGAGAATGAATTTGATAACATCATCGCCAAGATCGTCGATGGTATCATGCATACGGAGAATCTCACTTATTTCAGCAACACCTCTTACAATCCAGTTGCGTTCTTTGTCTCTACGTTCGTTTTCAATAAGGTTGTTACGCATGTTAATGAGCGACATACCCAGCAAGTCGTTTTCACTGGCGGGCTTGAATTCAGTGTCATACTTAGCTTCCCCGATTTTCTGAGCAAACTCTGCATTATGCTTAAGGGTATCTACCAACTCATCTACCTTGTTAGCCATCTGACCCAACTCATCGTTGCTGTGATTTTCTGTTTTCTCTGGCAAAATACCTTGTGCTACCATGCCTAATGTATTTCGCATGGTGTAAAGAGGTCTTGTTATGGAACGCGCAAAGATCATGGAGAGCAATGTTGCCAATGCAATAACACACAGGCCCACGTAGATGGAAATCTTCACCACTACATTATCTTTTCCATTAGCTTCAATGGTATTGATTTTAGCGATCAAAACCCAACCCGGAAGCTTGATCTTGCGGGTTACGATTAGTACATCATCGCCTTTGTAGTCTTTATCTTCTGTTGCCAGATCTTTTCCATCAAGTGTGGCAACAATGTTTTTTACAGATTTATCTTCTTTTGCGATGGGGGCAATGGTTTTGCCATTTCTCAACGCACTGATGTATTCAATTTTCTTGGCCGTATTTAATTGGGCAAGGATAACCTCGCCTGTTTCACCAAGGCCTTTATAGTTGTTGAGTAAATCAAGGTGTTTTTTAATGTTCAGTTTTACAATCAGAAGCTGATTACCTGAGCTTGTTGTTATCGGTGCACCAACATACATGATAGTAGATGTGCTGTCGCTAAAGACACTTCCAAAATATATTCCTTTCTGGGCGTTATCGAATGTTGCTCCATCGGGATCAAGGAAATTACCTGAGCTTTTCTTTGGATCAGTAGAGGCAACTATCGATCCGGTAGTGGAGGTGATTGTAATCTGATCAAAACCAAAAATCTCTTTTTGTGTGTTTAGGTAATCAACTAATCCGCCATTGCCCGCAGATGATGATGTGAGCGTTGTGTCTCCACCGCCTCCCATGTCCATCCCACCCATGAGTGCATCTAAGCCACCGCCTGTTGAGCTCGTGCTGGCACCTGAGGTCATCAGCTTGTCAGAAGACTGAATCAGCTTAATTTCTGCCTCTACCTTTTCAAAATAATTTTCGAAATAAGATGCCCGATTGTCAGCAATAACGGTGAGGTTATTGGTATACTTTTCCTGGTTGGTGAGTACGTTGTAGTCGTACATGAAAAAGCCTACTGCCGATACAGCTACAAGCGTGATGACGATAATTAAAACCGTGACCTTAGTACTGATATTTATGTTCTTAATCATAAGCGTTTTGCGCAAATGTTGTTTGTTGCTTATTTAATTTTATCTGCCAATAATTGAGCTGACTCTTCTACAAATTTCCGTTGGTCTTGATTGATCGGCGCAAAGGATGCAATTTCAACTACACCCAATATAGTCTGGCCTTTCAAAACAGGAGCAATGAGTATGAAGCGTGGTGAAGCGCTTCCTAACCCGGAAATAATTTTAATATAGCCTTCGGGCACGTCATCAACATATAAAGTTTTTTCGTTGGCAGCACATTGTCCTATAAGTCCTTCTCCGAAATCAAAAATCACAGAAGTGTTTTCACTGAAGTTGAGCGCATAGCCGCTTTTCAACTCTACTTTTTTGCTTCCTTCTTTTTCAGTAACGAGGTATAAAGCACCTTGTCCGGCTTCGAGCTGTTTGCAGACGGACTGTATATATGCTTTCAGTATATCTTTTTCATTTTTAGATTGTTCAAGTCCTGAGCGAACGCCGTCTAACGTTATAGTTGTGCGGGTTTCATCAGCGGAAGAATTACCATTTGTATTTTCATCTAACACGCGGTCGCGGTAAACAACAATTTCACGTTGCGTGCTTAGTGCAATATAGATTGCAAGTGCACCTAGGGCGAATGAAACAGCAACAGCTAAGTAGGCTTTAATAAAAACAGATGCTGTACCACTAACCATCAAAGTGTGTGGTACGGAATACAGGAAGTATGCAGAAACCAATATGCTTACAAAGAATATGGTTGCTACAAGCAAGCTGAGTTTATATGAATCTTTGAGTATGCGTATCATCGATATTGTTTATCTAATTCTATTAAAAACTGTACAATCTGATCAACCTTGAGAATGTGATCGATCTGCGTTGCTGCCAGGGCAGCCTTGGGCATGGTATCAATCATACACTCAGTAGGCTCTTGCACAATGGTAAGTCCGCCTCTTGCTTTAATTTGTTTCATTCCCAACGCTCCGTCCCGGTTTGCCCCTGATAGTAAGATGCCTACTAATTTTTCTTTGTAAACATAAGCACAAGTGCCCAATGTAATGTCAATGGCGGGTCTTGAATTGTTAATCATTTCTTCGGTAGATAAGGCAAAGTAATTACCCAACTCGGCAGACATGTGGTAGTTGGCGGGTGCCAGGTAAACACAGCCCTTCTTAATAGGTTCCTTATCATATGGTTCAGTCACTTGCACAACGCTTTTAATAGACAGGGCCTCTACGAATCCGTGCCGCACATGTTTTAGTCTATGCAGGCACATAATGATTGGCAAAGAAAATCCTTTCGGCAGTTGCGACAGGATTTTTACAACCCCTTGAAAGCTGCCTGCTGACCCTCCTATAACAACGGCTTTGTAGCTGTTATTTAAGTTGAATTTGCTCATTGGTCTCTGACAGCTTCAATTAATCTTTTATTTTCTTATAAATTTTTTCTTCGTTGTTAACCACGATGAACCGGCTTGCATAGTCGCACCAGATCAGTGACTCTTTAGAGCCAATGGCCAGGTAACTATACTTGAACAAACTCTCATGGAATTTTTTTAACACTTCATTTTGTAAAGCCTGGTTAAAGTAGATCATGACGTTGCGACACAAAATCAAATCAAACTTATTGAAGATGTCACCCAGCACAAGGTCGTGTTTACGGAAAGAAACGTTCATCAACAGGTTCTTATCAAACACGGCCATTCCGTTTTCTTCTTTATAGTAATCTTTGAAGGAGCCTGTACCTTGAAAACGGATGTAGTTTTTCTCATTAAGCTCCATGTTTTTTACAGGGTAGCTGGCGGCTTTGGCTCGTTCCAGGATGTTAACATCCAGGTCTGTCGCGATAATTGTTACATCGTGAAGAATACCCATTTCCTTGAGCATGATGCACATTGATAAAACCTCTTCACCCGATGAACAGCCAGCATGCCATATCTTGAATTGCTTATGGTTGAGCAGGATGGCAGGAATAATTTCTTCCCTCATCACTCTCCAGAAACTAGGGTCGCGAAACATTTCAGTCACGTTGACTGTCAGTTCGTCAAGGAACTCATTAATGAATGCAGGAGAGTCACTTAATTTCTTAAGCAAGCCATCTACAGTAAGTTTTTTAAGTTCCATGATTCGGAGTACACGTCTTTTGAAAGAAGACATAGCGTAATTCCGGAAGTCATAACTGTACTTCTGGTAGATAAACTCCGAGATCTTTTTTAAGTCTGCAATGTCAATATCCTGCATGCAAGAAATCTTTTATTATTAAGCCAACGAATGTATTCAATATCAAAATTGTAGCGTGTGTTCCAATATAAATATTATCCAGGCCAAAGCCTGACATCACCCTTTTTTTATTAACTGAATATAATCAAATCATTCAAATTCTTACTAAAAACTATTCAGGGCGCAACATACCTATTTTTTGTCTGTTGTTTTGCGATCCCATTCTTGTCTGGTTATTTTAAGTGCTTCCAGGTTTATTTTCAGTTCCTTTTCAACCTGCGTTGCCAATGCCCAATCATCTCCCTTCGCCGGTTTTTCCTGAAGTTGTTTTTCCATTTCCCGAATGATAGATTGATACTCCTGTTCCTGGCGTGAGAGTTTATCCTGAATTTCTAGTAATTCATTTTTACTCTGGTCATTTCTTGACTCACTCTCAAGCTCCTGGATACGAGCAATATACTCTCTTTCTTTGCGGGCAATTTCTTCTTGTGTGGCCTGAAGCTCTTCCATATTCTGTCGCATTTCCTCCTCCTGAGCCTTCATTTGTTCAGTTTGAGTCTGGAATTGCTCAATCAAATGCCTGTTCTTTTGTGCTGATTTTACAGATGCCAGCGTTGACGCTATTGTTTCTCCAAGCTTTTCAACAAAAGCAATTTCGTGCGGTTGAAATTCTTTGAAGGAGGCGAGTTCTACAATGCCGTAAACTTCGGTGTCAACTTTTAAAGGTACCATCAGGATTGTTTTGGGAGTTGCATCTCCAAGACCTGATGTAATGCGGATATATTCTTCAGGAATCTCATTCAGGTAAGTAGTCTCTCTTTCGAGGAATGTCTGACCGAGAATACCTTCGCCTAATTTTACCTGCTGCTTTTCGAACTTCTTAATATCAAACGCAAATAAAGATACCAATTCAAGATGCTTGTTGCGTTCGTTCTCATCGTTCAGAATATAAAGTCCTCCCTGGTTAGAACCTGTATACTTAACCAAGGACGAAATAATGTTATCGCCTAATACATTGATATTGTCATCGGTTGATCGCAGTATATCTACAAATTTGGCAAGTCCTTCATTTGACCATTTCCGTTTTTGCTCTTCGTCATTCAGGGCTTTTAACTTGCCTTGCATGGAGATGAGCGAATCTGCTAATTTGTTTTTTCCTTCGGTGTAAGTAGCATCAAGCTCTTCGTATACAATGGATAGATTTCCCTCACCAATCTTTTCAACAAACTCGGTGGCATCTTTCAAATGCTCAATGGTTTCGTTAATGCAAAGCGTAAGTGATCCGATTTCATTTTTAAATGGGCTTGCAATCTGAATCTGGTGGATTGTATTATTTTCTAATGTTTGAATAGGTTGAATTACATAGGTATTGAATAGCCAGAATACAAGCGCAATTAACGCAAGATCCACAAGAGCAAAAACAATAAAGTAACTGTCGATGCCTGTTTCACTTTGTTCTTTTTCGTCAGCTATATCAGCGTTAAGTTTGGAGTACCATTCTGATAGTGTAAGCCATTCGCCACTGACCATGGCTTTTGCTTTGGTAACTTTATCCTCTGGTCTGATGGTAAGCTGAGGAGCTACACTATTAAGAGTGTCAGCGCCAGAGGCGCTGACACTGTCTGCTACTGTTGCTGGTTGTTTTACATTAATGGCTTCGGGTTGAAGTTCAGATTCTGTAATGATGGTGAGTACATTTTCCTTATACGCATCCCAACTTTCCTTCAAATTAGTAAAGGTGATTTTTTCCAGGCGTGAGAGTTGTTTTACAAAAAGCTCTGTTCCGTCTATGCGGCCACCTTCGGCTATAGTTTTCAGGTAATGATCTTGCAGGTTTAGCTGGGCTGTTATTTGTGACTTCAGGGAAGTTTGACCATTAAGATAAAGCTGTAACTGCAGGGCTATTTGCTGACTATTGATTTGTGTATTGTGAACGTAATCTGATTTCTGATCAACCTCCTGCAGGGCGTTGAATTTATGACGGATAATGAAGTACTCAGCAACTAAAATAAAGAATAGAAAAGCCAACAGACCAGTGGCCAGACTTTTTAATGATATTTCATGCAAATACTTCATATTTCAAATAAAGTAAAATACAACAAAAGCCAAAAGCTTATGTAGGTTATTCGTAAATAAGAATAGGAATTATATTGAATGAGGGTCAATGGTATGTTCCAGATTACTTTTGGTGAAACTAAAAGGTAATAAGCTCTCGGCTGAAGGCGCAACAATCCAACGGTTCTCCACATCGAGCATAATGATTTCAATCTGACTTTGCTGTCGGGCTTCAAACTCCAGCATCACCTGACGGCATGAGCCGCAAGACGTTGCTGGCAAAAGATCTTTTGAATTTTTGCGCTTAGCGACAACGGCTATTTTCATTATTTTACTTTCAGGAAACTGAGAGGCAGCAGCATATAAAGCTACTCGCTCGGCACACATACCTGAAGGATAAGCGGCATTTTCCTGATTACATCCAAGTACAACTTTGCCATTATCCAGTAAAACTGCTGCACCAACTAAAAATCTGGAATATGGTGCGTAGGCATGAGTGGCTGCCTCTTTTGCTTTATGAGCCAGATACTTTGATTCAGTGTCTAACTCCTCCAAATGATTAACAAGTCTGAAATCTTTCATTAAATACTTACTTTTCTCTAAGGGATAATACTTAGTTCGCCCTCAGTGTTCATGTTCTTTGCAACGGACTAGTAAGTTATAAATAATACGATGCAATTCTATCAAAACATGAATGCTTTATTGAATATTGATAAAGGAATGTCGAATATAGGGACTTGGGTAATAGTTATGGCCAATCGCTTTATTGCCATCTGAATTTTAGAAAAACATTACATGGAAACAATACTTGTACTTGGTGCCGGAAGGTCGTCTTCAGCCATGATTACTTACTTGCTGCAACAGGCAGAACAAAACAGGTGGCAAATATTGGTGGGAGATTTTTCAGAAGCTGCTGCCCGTGAGCGGATCGGTAATTCTTCACATGGCAAAGCACTTGCTTTTGATATTCATAATAGAAAGTTAAGTAATTCTGTTATTGAGCAGGCTAATGTTGTGATCTCTCTTTTGCCACCACACTTACATATAAGCGTTGCAGAATTGTGCCTGCAGTTGAACAAGCATTTGCTCACGGCCAGTTATGTAAGTGCCGAGATGAAGGCGTTGCATGATGAAGCTAAAAGCAAAAATCTGTTGTTCTTAAATGAGTGTGGTCTTGATCCGGGAATAGATCACATGAGCGCCATGCAGGTTATTGACAGAATAAAATCAGAAGGAGGGAAGTTGCTTTCTTTTGAATCGTTTACCGGAGGATTGATTGCGCCGGAAACGGAACCGGAAAATCCGTGGCGTTATAAATTTACCTGGAACCCGCGGAATGTTGTGATGGCAGGGCAGAGTACTGCCCGCTTTCTGCAAGATGGTAAACATAAATACATACCGTATCAACAATTGTTTAAGCGAACAACCCAGGTTAACGTGCCAGGCTATGGCAGCTTCGAAGGCTATGCCAATCGCGATTCGTTGAGTTATATGGAAACGTACAACCTCCATGGAATCCAAACTATGCTGAGAGGAACGTTGCGGTCTTTTGGTTTTTGTGATGCATGGAATATTCTCGTTCAGTTAGGATGTTGTGATGATACCTATTCGATAAATGATGCAGCTAAGATGACGCATCTTGATTTTATAAATTCATTTTTGGATAATGGTTCGTCTTCACCAGAACATGCTATTGCAAATCAGCTTGATCTTGATGTGAAAGGACCTGAATTACAAAAGTTAAGATGGTCAGGTTTTTTTGATAATACGTTGATCGAACCAGGTAAAAGTACACCAGCGCAGATTACAGAATCTATTCTTAACAAGAAATGGAAACTTCATGCTCACGATAAAGATATGATTGTGATGTATCATCGGTTTGTCTTCGAGAAGGATGGTTCGAAAAAAGAAATTCAGGCTTCGCTGGTTGTTAAAGGTGATAACGCTGTTAATACGGCGATGGCTAAAACTGTAGGCCTGCCGTTGGGTATAGCTGCAAGACTTCTGTTGCTCAATAAAATTAATGAGCGAGGTGTTCGCATTCCGATCAGTCCTGATTTTTATAATCCTATTCTTGCTGAACTAAAAACGCTGGGTGTTGAGCTTGATGAGAAAGAAATAATTTAGGCCTCACCCTAAATCCCTCTCCGGAGGAGAGGGACTTAAGCCCTTCTCCTTTGGAGAAGGGTTGAGATGAGGCCTTTCTACTTCAATGATAGCTGAGCAGCAATAAGTTTTTGCTTGATAAACTTTTTAAATTCTTTCGGTTCCTTTATCGTGATGTGATCCATAAGTCCGAGAACGAAACGCCCTATTCCTTCAAAGCTGGCTACCGGGCCATGAAAGAAAAACTTCGATCCTTTTCTTTCTGTATAGTGAACGGAAAGCGGATACTCTTCTCTGAGAAGTAAATAAGAACGCATGGTGAGTTTGAGCGTGACCCAGGTAGCAGTCTCCCCGGAAAGTCCAAAAATATCGGCGTTGGTTTTTTTGTGAAGCGCTTCAAATTTGAATTTCTTTTTTCCATCAAC
>DATCRE010000608.1:0-2500 GCA_036569145.1 Cyclobacteriaceae bacterium | reverse complement strand
CGCCAAGGCCAGTGCAGGCACCTGCCGTAACCGTATTTGAACTCGTCACAAAAGGATAACTTCCGAAGTCAATATCTAACAAGGCTCCTTGTGCTCCTTCTGCTAAAATTGTCGAGCCATTTTTTATTTCCTTGTTCAGGAAGTATTCACTTTCAATTAATTGAAAGCCTTTCAGAAAAGAAATGGCATCCATGAAATTTGCTTCCAACTCACTCCAGTTAAATTGAATGTCATGGTCTTTCAGAATTTTAAAATGAATGTCTGTAAGTTTTTTAAAACGCTCTTTAAAATTGTCAGACAGAATATCACCTACGCGCAATCCTTGTCGGCCGATTTTATCCTGGTAAGTAGGACCTATACCTTTTAATGTAGAGCCAATTTTATTATCGCCTTTAGCTTTTTCGTAAGCCTGATCTAAAAGTCTGTGAGTTGGAAGTATAAGTGTTGCCTTCTTTGAAATGAAAAGATTGGCGTGAACATTCAAATTATATTTCTGAAGTTTCTCTATTTCAACTTTGAAGATAATTGGATCTAATACAACTCCGTTACCGATAACATTTTTTGTTTTCTCTCTGAATATACCAGAAGGTATTTGATGGAGCACATGCTTGATTCCGTCAAATTCTAAGGTATGACCTGCATTAGGGCCACCTTGAAAGCGGGCTACTACATCATACTTTGGCGCCAGCACATCAACAATCTTACCTTTGCCTTCGTCGCCCCACTGAAGGCCGAGCAATACATCTACTTTCGACATTAGAATATTATTTTTTTGCTAGTTGCAGCACTTCTTCTTCGGACTGAACCATTTGAAATATGGCATTCAACTTGGTGATTACTAAAAGTTTTTGAACGCTCTCTGAGGGTTTCATTAAATAAACTTCGCCTCCTTTATTTCTGAACTTGGTGAGAATGGTGATGAGAACACCAATTCCACTACTGTTAATGTAGCGCAAGCCTGAAATATCAATAATACAGCGTGTCACTTTCTCATGGATAGAACCATTAACGACTTCCAAAATACCCATACCATTATTTTCACCGATCAAATCACCGGTAAGCCTGATGATGAGTGTGTTATCTTTTATTTCGTGCGAAAATGTCATCGAATTAATTTTTAATTTCTTCAGCAGTAAGATTTGTTTCTTTTTTGTTCTCACAATTCTCTTTGTTGCACGTTGCGTACAATATTAAAGAGTGATGTAAGACATTGAAATGAAGAATCTCTTCCACTGTATTTTGTATATTCTGAATGCGTGGATCACAGAACTCTGTAACTTTATGACAATCTGTGCAGATTAAATGATCATGCTGCTTATATCCATAAGATTTTTCGTACTGCGCCAGATTTGATCCAAACTGATGCTTGGTCACTAAATCACACTCTACCAACAAGTCGAGCGTGTTGTAAACGGTGGCGCGGCTTACCCTATAGTTTTTGTTCTTCATGCTGATGTAGAGTGATTCTACATCAAAATGCCCATCACGCGAATATATTTCTTCCAGGATCGCATAACGTTCCGGGGTTTTTCGCAACTCCTTGTTTTCCAGGTAGGCTGTGAAAATTTTCTTTACTTCGTCGTATATTTTTTGGTTCAGCGCCATTGACGTAACGGGCAAAGATAACATGACCTCTGCCTCATTCAAAGTATTGAAATTATATTTTAGGATTATTCTTCACTGACACTCATTTAAGTGTCGTTTTCTCTATTTTGGAGAACTTTGTCAGGGTCATGCCCCATATAATCTTATTCTTTAGAATCAAAGCGACTCACTTTTACCACGCCCTCGACTTCTTTCATTTTATTAATAAGCTGTTCTAAGTGGCGTGTATCGTTCACGTAAAGCATAATTTCACCTTCAAAAATGCCTGAATCGGTATGAATTGACATAGAACTCATATTTACTTTCAATTCATCTGAAATAACCTTCGACACATCATTAATAAGACCCACGCGATCTGTACCCCTGATTTTAATACCCGTCAAAAAGGCTACTTCATGCTGAGAAGTCCATTTGGCCTTTACTACTCTATTACCATGTTGTGACAACAATTCGGGCGAGTTGGGGCAGTTTGTGCGATGTATTTTTATGCCTTCACTAACGGTAACAAATCCAAAAACATCATCGCCGGGTATGGGTGTACAACATTTGGCAAGCTTATAATCCACCACGTCCATATCTTCACCAATAAGAAGAATATCATCGTAGCGACCTTTTGCTTTTGTAATTTCCTGTTCAATTACTTTAGCATCAGCAACATGCACATTGGGTCGTGTTTTAAGTGGCGATGTCGGTTTATTCTCAACAAACTTCTTTAAGTCTGATGGTGTGATGAAACCTTCGCCCACTCTATAATAGAGATCAAAGTTGCTTGGCGCATTAAAATGATCTCGCATCAGTTCCAATAATGCCTGTGTCGGCTCTTCTTTTAGCTGTTTAAGTTTTCTATGAACTATTTCTTTGCCCTCTTCTGCTGCTTTCTTTTTACCTTCTTTTA
>DATCRE010000607.1:0-6115 GCA_036569145.1 Cyclobacteriaceae bacterium | reverse complement strand
TGATTAGTCTGACTAACAAATCGGAAAATCTCACTTATCTGTAATATGATTATAATACAGGTAAGAATACCGGCAAACAGCATGTTTGGCCTGGCGATCATATAAAGAAAAAGCGATAGCGTTAAGGCTAAGAAAATAACTCTTATGAGAACGCGGGCACGAAAATCTTTAAATCCAAAATTCAAGCTATAGCATTAATTAAGTTAGAGTCGATTTCACTATCGACTGTCGACCGTTGTCTGTGGACTACTTATTAAAGTCCATACTTTTCTAATCGTCTGTAAAGAGAAGAACGTGTTAGTCCAAGTTCAGAAGCAGCCTGCGTAATATTTCCATTATACTTTTTCAACACTTTACGAATCAGCAGCTTCTCAACTTCTTCCAGGTTATATTGTTCCAGGCTTAACTGTCCATCTTCTTTGCCAGCATTTGGTGTAAAGTTAAAGTCTTCTGGCTGTAATACGTTACCGTTGCTCAGAATTACTGCCCGCTCAATAGAATGTTGTAGTTCACGAATGTTGCCAGGCCACGAGTGTTTATGCATTCGGGTCATAGCACCTTCACTTAATTTCGAAACCTGTTTGCCATACTTTTCGGCATAGTGTTTAAGAAAGTGATTAGCCAGTAGAGGTATATCCTCAAACCGATCGCGTAAAGAAGGTATTTCAATTTCAATGGTGTTAATGCGATATAATAAATCCTGTCTGAATTTATTTTCCTTCACCATTTCATAAAGAGGCATGTTGGTGGCGCAGATAAGCCTGATATCAACAGGAGTTTCTTTGTTAGCACCCACACGACTTACTTTTCTGTTTTGCAAAACGGTGAGCAGCTTCGCCTGCAAAGGCATAGACAAATTGCCAATCTCGTCTAAAAATAACGTTCCGTTATTGGCAAGCTCAAACCGTCCGGCACGATCATCTTTTGCATCTGTAAAAGCACCTTTCTTGTGACCGAAGAGTTCGCTTTCGAATAATGTTTCGGTAATTGAACCAAGATCTACCCCAACAAAGTTTTCACCTTTTCTTATCGAGTTACGATGGATGGCACGGGCAATCAATTCTTTTCCCGTTCCATTCTCACCCAGGATTAAAACATTCGCATCTGTCTTGGCTACTCTGTCAATAGTTTGAAAGATGCGTTGCATGGCGGGACTTTGACCAATGATTTCGCTATAGCGATCATTCAACGCCTGGTTGATTTCAAGATTTTTTGATTTCAGATTCTCTACCTGATCGCGTGTTTCGCGCAGGCGCATGGCAGAGTATAGTGTGGCGAGAAGCTTTTCATTTTCCCAGGGTTTCAACACAAAGTCAGTAGCACCGGCTTTGATTGCCTTAACGGCCATTTGAATATCGCCGTAAGCTGTGATCAGAACAACTACTGCCGATGGATCTATCTGAACAATCTTTTCAAGCCAATAATAGCCTTCACTTCCACTACTCACATCTTTGGTGAAATTCATGTCCAGCAAGATCACATCGTAATCTTCGTTGTTCATGAGTGCAGGAATAGCTTCGGGATTTTTCTCTATATCAACTTGTGCAAAATGTCTTTTCAGATGCATTTTAGCAGCCTTCAGAAGGTCCTCATTATCATCAACTATCAGAACCTTGCCTTGTTTTTGTTCCATTTCCAGTCGTTAGGGTTTAGCAGTAATGTTTCAATATCATACATTCTTGTCCGCCAGTGGGCAAAGTTGATACCGAAAATAAGATTATGCTCACAGGCTTAAAAATAGAACTATCTGTTCATTTTTCTAAGAGTGCAGCGTTCGCATACGGACAGGTGCGTTCAACTATGAACGAGAATTCTTGCTAATTTCACTGGAAAACAGGTTTAATGAGTGTTTCAGGCGTTGGCACATTTGTTGGCTTACCGCCACTACCTATGTTGTGCTTTCATGCTCAACACAGATTAACAACAACTGTATAACAACTAAGGAATGGATAAGAAGATTGCCAAGAAGACGTGGACATTGAAGCGAGTAGCAACGTATGGCGGTATTGCTATTGGATTAAGTTTTGTTGCCTATCAATTTATTTTCGCCGATCGTCGCTCAAAGCTCAAAGTTGAAAAAGATAAGATCACTATCTCAACGGTTGAACGCGGTGTGTTTAAAGATTTCATTCCACAAACAGGTACAGTTGAACCAAGTCGCACAGTTTACCTCGATGCTATTGAAGGTGGTACTATTAAACGCGTTGTTGCTGAGAGTGGTGCTATGTTAAAGAAAGGCGACGTTATTCTGGAGCTGAGCAACCTTAACCGCGAGTTGGACGTCCTACAGAAGGAAGCTCAGTTGATTGAAACCATTAACCGTGCCCGTGATACGAAACTTGGAATTACAAGAAACAACCTGGAACAACGTCAGACACTAGCACAGATTGAAAATCAGTTGCAAATATTAGAGCCACAATATTACAGGCAGAAACAACTTTATGAAAAGAAGCTGATCTCTAAACAGGATTTTGAAAAGGCAGAAGCCGACTATAAATATAACCTTGAACGCAAACGCATTACGTATGAAGTTTATAAAAATGATTCTGTTGAACGAATCAAGGAAATGTACCAATTAAATGTTTCTGAACGTAAGATGACACAGAACCTGGAAGGAGTAGGCCGCATTCTTGATAACCTTGTAATTCGTGCCCCGATGGATGGACAACTTTCCAGACCACAACTTGATGCCGGACAAAATGTAAATGCTGGCCAACGCTTGGGCCAAGTTGATGTTGTGGGAAGCTACAAAGTGAAAGTACCTATTGATGAATTGTATTTACCACGCATCACTACAGGCCTTCATGCAACAACATCATTTAACAACAAAGATTACGAATTGGAAATTACATATATCTACCCAACAATTCAGAATGGAAGATTTGAAGTGGATATGAATTTTGTTGGCGAAACACCTCCGGGCATAAGACGCGGACAATCCCTTCGTTTACACATAGAACTAGGTCAGTCGTCGGAAGAATTATTGTTACCAGTAGGCGGCTTCTATAAAGATACAGGTGGTAACTGGGTTTACGTTCTCGATGCAGGCAACCATGCTGTGAAGAGAGATGTTAAGCTGGGAAGAAAGAACACCGAGAACTTTGAAATATTGGAAGGACTTAAACCAGGCGATAAAGTTATTACATCGTCATATGAGACTTTCGGAAACAATGAAGTTCTTCTCCTTGACTAACTAATGACCATTGACTAATGACCAAAATGAGTAACCTTTTCACTAACTTGAAGTACTAGCTTTAAAACTATATAAACTCATAATCCATCTTAAATCTGAATTTGTAAACACAACCAATATGATCAAACTTAAAAACCTCGAAAAAGTTTACACTACCGAAGAAGTAGAGACAACAGCGTTGAACAGCATTAACGTTGATATCAAAGAAGGCGAATTTGTTGCTATCATGGGGCCATCAGGCTGTGGTAAATCAACCTTGTTGAACATCCTGGGTTTACTTGATAACCCGTCATCAGGTGAATATCATTTTGGTGAGCACGAAGTGGCCAAGTATTCAGAACGCCAGCGTGCTCAACTTCGTAAGGGTTCCATAGGCTTTGTATTTCAGAGCTTCAACCTCATTGATGAACTTACTGTATTTGAAAACGTAGAACTTCCACTGCTTTATCTGAAAGTTCCTTCCAGTGAGCGCAAGCAACGTGTTGAAGAAGTGTTGGAGCGCATGAACATCATGCACAGAAGAAATCACTTTCCTCAGCAGCTTTCAGGTGGACAGCAACAACGCGTTGCCATCAGCCGTGCTATTGTAGCCAAACCAAAAGTAATACTTGCCGATGAACCAACCGGTAACCTTGATTCTGCCAACGGTGAAGAAGTAATGAAACTTCTCTCCCAGTTAAACGAAGAAGGAACAACTGTAATCATGGTAACACACTCACCTTATGATGCTAATTATGCACATCGCATTGTTAACCTTTTCGATGGTAAAGTAGTAACTGAAAATATTAAAGAACATTTCCATATTTAATTGTTAGGTGAAAGCAGGGCTTTGCTGGTTAGAGGGCAAGGCCCGCTTTTTTAATACCGTGCTGTAAGTATACTAACTCTTTTTTGCTGCCGGGGTTAGTACTGGTTTTTGTTTTCATTTCATGCAACCTGCGCTTTTCATAAGAGTCTTTCTGATTGAAAATTAAAAACACAACCCACAACCACCATGATTAAAAATTACCTTCTCATTACCCTGCGAAGCTTACTCAAGAATAAGCTTTTTATTTTTATCAACATCTTCGGTTTAAGCATTGCTATTGGATGTTGCATTGTTGCCTATTTCAACTGGGAGTATGATGCTACCTTCAATAACAATCACCAAAAGAAAGAACACATCTATAGAGTAAGCTCGGTTAGAGAGTTTGAAGGTAAAACAACACTTTATGGATATGTACCCGTTCCGCTGGGAGAAGTAGTGAGACAAAACATGCCCGATGTTAAGAACACCGTGCGCATGTCATGGTCATATTCAAACTTTAAAATTGGCGATAATCTTTTTCCTTCAGGACTGGCGTATGCCGATCCTGATTTTTTTGATGTCTTCTCATTTGAATTTATCGTTGGACAGCCTGCCGATCTGAAAGACAAATCTAAAATGTTTTTAAGTGACGAGGCTGCCATTAAATTATATGGTACAACCGATGTATTAGGAAAGCCTCTCACTCAGGTGTTGGGCACAGAGTTGAAAGAATATGTAGTGGGTGGTGTTTACAAAAAGCAACCCGCCAATTCAAGTTTCAATGATATGGCGTATACCAACTACGAAAATTATTTCGACGATGATAAAGAAGTTGACGAGCATGACTGGAAAAACAGGAATACATTATTCGTTCTGATTGACGATAACACCAGGGTAGCCATAGTAAAAAACCAACTGCAGGCCTATCGGGAAAACAATAACAAGGTTCGTGAAGATTTTCAGATCAAAGAATATGAAGTCGAACCATTTGAAGGAATGCCACAACGTGACCAGGCTAACGATACATGGTCTCGAACAAAACCATCCAGTCCACCGGCAGCTGTAGTAGCGCCTACTATGATGGCAGTTCTCATATTATTGATTGCCTGTTTTAATATGACCAATACTGCTATTGCTATTTCTTCACGCAGATTAAAAGAGATTGGCATTCGCAAAGTAATGGGCGGAATGAGAAGCCATCTCATTACTCAATTCATTGGCGAAACTATGTTCATTTGTTTTCTGGCATTGTTGATAGGTTTGCTTCTTGGTGAAGTATTATTAAGCGCATGGAACGCACTGTGGGAAGAGATGAAACTCACATCTCACTATATTGACAATCCCGGATTCCTGATTTTTCTCATTGTCGTGTTAATTTTTACAGGATTACTGGCCGGTAGTTATCCTGCATTTTACATCAGCAGCTTTGAGCCGGTAAGCATCCTGAAGGGCAAAGCTAAATTTGGTGGAACAAGTTTCTTCACACGAATTTTACTGGCGCTTCAATATGCTATCTCACTTACAGCGATTGTTTGTGCTATAGCTTTTTATCAGAACTCCATCTTCCAACGCGACTTTGATTTAGGATTCGATCAAAAGGGTGTGATTATTTCGTACATCGATGGTCAAGGCGAATTTGAAACGTATCGTAACTCATTAAAAGAAAATCCGAGTATCATTTCCATTGCAGGCTCCAAGCATAGCATCTGGTCATCGCGATATAATGATCCGATCAAGTTTGAATCGAAACAACTTGAAGTAGATATTATTGATGTAGGTGATGATTACCTTAAAACAATGGGTCTTGAGTTGAAGGAAGGAAGAGACTTCACCAAGGATTCGGAATCAGATCGCAAAGAGTCTGTAATCATTACTGAAAAGCTTGCGCAAAGTTTTGGTTGGGATAAAGCCATAGGCAAAGAAATTATCTGGTTGGATACTAACAAGCTCTATGTTATCGGTGTAGTAAAAAATGTTTACACACAAGGATTGTGGCGCGAGCTTGAGCCTATGATGATCCGTTATACAGAGCCAAAAAATTATTCTCATTTAATTGTAAGCACAGCCGATGCAAACCTTCTTGACGTAAATAAATTTATGGAGAAGAAGTGGAAGGAAGTATTTCCGAATCGTCT
>DATCRE010000606.1:0-7641 GCA_036569145.1 Cyclobacteriaceae bacterium | reverse complement strand
GAGTTGCAGGGGAGAGTAATTAATAACGTAAACCGCTGCGCATAATAGAGTTGCTAAAAAGCATGAAGGAAGAAGTATGAGTTTTGGTATGCTAAACGTTTCATTGCTATGTAAACGTGTTGACCAGTAGATAGCCGCAATGATAATGAGAGAAATGAAAGATGGCCCCGTCCAATGGGGCAAGGTACTTCTGAAAAGAGAGAAGCCAGTAAACGTTGTGTAGAGCGGAAGACTTGTAAGCAACAGTATGCGAATGGAATTGTTGATGGCTATTTTCTTCTGTAGTAATGCTATCAACGCTATAATGATGAGAACATAATTCACTGGATTATTATAGGCAATTTGTCCGCCAAGCTCCCGTAGAAAATAATCAGGCCGAAGTTGAAAAGCTGTTGTAACGCGATTGCCGTGAAAAGTAAAGCTTATAAAATCGTGTTTAATGTTCCAATAGATAATAGGCGTGATAATGATAAACGATAGTACAAGTGAAACATACAGCGAATACTCTGATAGCCATTTTCTGTTATAAAGGAGGATATAGCCTATAGCACCTACCCACAAAAAAGCTGAATGATATTTTGATAGCATGGCAAAGCCAGCACATATACTGAAAAGAATAAATTGGAGACGATGATCTCGGGTTATAATGGGAGCCGGAAGAAAATCAAGCATCAGGTAAAGAGACAATAACCAGAAGAAAACTTGTGGTGCGTCAGGTATGATGGCGAATCCGGCAATGAGTGAACAATAAATAGATGACGTAAAAAGGAGAGAGGCAAACAAGCCGGCTCGCTCATCTTTTATCTTAGTGCCGATTAAAAATATGATCCACGTATTGAACGCTGCTAACACAATCGGACCGAGCCGAAGGAAGAGGTCATTCGTGAGCAGCAGGTTTAATGTTGAAACCTGAATAAGAAAACCGACCATTGGTGGATGATCAAAATGGCTGGCATCCGGGTAGAGGGCGTACGTCCAGTAATAGACCTCATCGTTGCCAAGTTCTAATATGCTGGCAAGTGCTAATCGAACAAGCGTGGATATTGCAATAACAATAAATACCTGTCTTCGCACAGTACTCTTCTGCTCCATAAATCCGTCGTAAGCGCGGCAAAGGTCGGTTTTTCAATTGCCTTATGTGTTAATTAAAATTGAAGGATTGGTAAACATTAGATAATGTGATTTCTATCTCGCCAAAATAACAGGTTGCCCATAAATGATTGATTTGAATTACAATAGCGTGGATGGCGAATTCGATCCTAGATTACGCCTCTGGCATAAGAGCTTTGCATAAAGTCTTGCTCAACGGAATAACTATGAATAATAAACACATTGGACTCCCTTACTCCAGCGGGGCAACATCTTTGTAGATTACAATGGGATCTGCCCTGGCGGGGCAGCCTATAATATTTTGCAACCATTAAATATTTATAAATCGTAGGCAATGAATATTTGAATTGCAAACAATATATTCTGTTGAAGTTGACACACCGCGCATATCTTAAAAGATAAATAATGGCATTTTCAAAAATAATATTCTTGACTTCCGACAGAAGAAAACTGCTATGACATCGTTATCTATCTGCAATTCAACGAAGAGATGGATATTTGCCAAATCTTCTCAATTAAATGTCTATATTTGCCCGAATTATTATAAATATTTCCATAATACCATCCATTTACAGATTCCATGTTTCATTGAACCTTTTAAAGTCAAGGTTGTTGAGCATTTATCATTGTATTCCATTGTTCATTTAAACTATATCACATGAGGCAGTTAAAAATCAGCAAACAGATCACCAACAGAGAGAGTCAATCACTTGATAAGTACTTACAGGAAATAGGAAGGGTAGATCTGATTACAGCTGAAATGGAAACTGAGCTAGCCAAACGCATCAGGGAAGGCGACCAGGTAGCCCTTGAGAAATTAACAAAAGCTAACCTGCGCTTTGTGGTTTCGGTTGCAAAACAATACCAGAATAACGGCCTTACACTAGGCGACCTTATTAACGAAGGAAATTTAGGCCTGATAAAGGCTGCCAAGCGTTTCGATGAAACACGTGGTTTCAAATTCATTTCGTATGCCGTATGGTGGATTCGTCAGTCCATCATGCAAGCCCTGGCTGAACAGTCGCGAATTGTAAGACTTCCATTGAACCGTGTAGGTTCTTTAAGCAAGATTTCCAAGACGTTTTCAGATCTTGAACAAAAATATCAACGCGAACCGTCTACGGAAGAGGTTGCTGAAGTTATCGGAATCACGACAGAAGAGGTTATTGATAACTTGAAATTATCAGGTCGTCACATATCCGTTGATGCACCCTTTGTTCAAGGTGAAGAAAATAATTTGCTGGATGTCCTCACCGATGAAAATGAAGTTACGGCAGACTCTGCGTTGCTGATGGATTCACTTAAAAAAGAAGTGCAGCGTGCATTGGCGACCTTAACAGTGAGAGAAGCCGAAGTGCTTGCTATGTATTATGGCTTAACGGGTATTACAGCCATGACATTGGAAGAAATTGGTGAGAAATTTAATCTGACAAGAGAACGCGTACGCCAGATCAAAGAAAAAGCTACCCGCAGACTAAGACACACCTCTAGAAGCAAAGCCTTAAAAGCTTATTTGGGATAATAGGCGACACAACGTTTTTAATTTTAATTATATATAATGCAAGGAAAAGTAAAATTCTTTAATGAGACCAAAGGTTTTGGATTCATTACATCAAATTCAGGCACTGACATTTTTGTCCATGTTTCAGGACTTATCGACGAGATTCGTGAAAACGATGAAGTTGAATATGATGAAGAAAAAGGCAAAAAAGGTATGAACGCCGTTAATGTTAGATTAATAGACTAAGGTTTTTAATTATATAACATTGTAAATGTACACCACCCCAACCGGGTGGTGTATTTTTTTGCCTCTACTTAAGACTACTCTCTTGTGAATTTTGTCTATTGACTATTTACTAATCAACTATTAACTGATAACTTTTAACTGTCAACTATTGCCTATCGTCCATTGACCATCGACTGCTAACTATTAACCAAATACTTTATCCGGAGGATAATTAAGAACCATCCAGAAAACTCCAAGCTGTGTTACTGCTTCAGTAAACTGTACAAAATTTACAGGCTTAACAATGTAAGCATTCACACCAAGCTGATAGGAGTCAATGATATCCCTGTCCTCTTTTGAAGATGTGAGCATGACAACAGGAATGACTTTTTTCTTTTGATCTGACTTAAGTTTACGCAGCACTTCAATCCCGTTCACTTTGGGCATCTTTACATCCAGCAAGATAAGGCGCGGCATTTCATGAGCGGCGTCATACAAGTAATCCAGTGCTTCCTGTCCATCTTCGAGATGTACGATGCGGTGTGAGAAATTATTTTTCTGAAAAGCTCTGATAGCCAGCTCTGCATCGGCCGGATTATCTTCAACCAGTAAAATGGTACTATTCATATAGTAGTTTGTTGTTGAATTGTAAAATAAAATGTCGCCCCTTCATCTGGTTTTGATTTAGCCCAGATTGTTCCTCCATGCTTTTTGATAATGGTTTGTGTGAGTGCTAACCCCACTCCTGTACCTTCAAACTCATTCATTTTATGCAGGCGTTGAAATACACCAAAAAGTTTGTCAGCGTATTGCATGTCAAAGCCTGCACCATTATCACGAATGAAATAGGTGTCGATATCATTCTCCTTAAATGATCCGATTTCAATATTGGCAACTTCTTTCTTGCGGGTATATTTAAGTGCGTTGGAGATAAGATTGACCCAAACTTGTCTCATCATATTTACATCGCCTGTTGCAGATTCAAGAGATCGTAATTGGATATTTAATTTTCGGGAGTCTTCAAGGTTAGTAAGTTCCGTTAATACCTCGTTTACGAGATTGTCCATGTTTATTTTTGCCCGGGATATCTCCTTTCGGCCGAGGTGCGAAAAGCTTAGGAGATCATCAATGAGCTTACCCATGCGAATGGAATTAGAAATGATCAGATCGCTCACCCGGTTTCCATCTTCACCAAGTACTGAAGTATAATCTTCTTTGAGAATGTGTGCATAACCTGAAATGGCGCGAAGAGGAGCTCTCAGATCGTGACTAACGGAATATGTAAATGCTTCAAGCTCTTTGTTTAATTCTATAAGCTGTTCTGTTCGTTGAGAGACTTTTGATTCGAGAGCATTATTGAGATACTCTAACGTATTATTAAGATCAGCCAGCTCAACTTGTATTTTTTTGATCTCGGTCACATCAATGAGCACAAACATGATGGCAAAGATCTCATCATTATTTTTTTTAAGAGGCACTACTTTCATCAGCGTGTAATAGCCTGAGAGCGTCTGGCGATCAACCAATATTGTTTCGCCAGCAAATGCCCGGTGAATAAGTCCTTCATAATATTCATAGTTTTTAGGTGTGATCACCTCAGATATTTTTTTACCGGGCATATCAGTTTTATCATATCCCATTTTTTCCAGCAGATCGCCTTCCGCCAGCAGATATCGTTCATCCTGATCTAAAATAGTTATGGCAGTTCCCGGAATGTTAGCAGCAAGACTTCTGTAGATATAATTTATCTCTGCTATTTTCTGATTTCTATCTTCAACTCTCGCTTCAAGATCCTGCCGGGTATAGTATACGGTTTGAAGTAAATTAGCTTCGGCTTCGTTTCTTGCTTTTAGGGCCTGGTTGATCACATAAAAAAGATAAATGATGGTAATGAAACTTGCCATGGCAAGACCTATGAATGATAATCGAAATTGTTTGAGGGTATTGCCTTTTATCGTATTGATGTTTTGAAAGTTTTCATTTTCACGCTGCTGTAACCTTGCTATACATTCCCTGATGCCGACTGTTATTTGCCTGCCCTTACCTTCTGCTATCAGAGTGCGCGCGGGTTCAAAACCTTGCTTTCTGATCATTGCAATATTGCGACTCCAGGCTCGCTTTGCTTCTACAAGACGATGCAGAGAATCAACTCTTCTGGACTGTATAGAATCAGAAGCTGTTAATGAATCCAGTTTTTCAAGATAACGGTTTAAGGGATTGCTGGCCTGCCAGACAACACTCATAAAGCTGCTGTCGCCGGTAATAACATAGCCTCGGTTGCTGGCCTCCATATCAAGAATATTGTTGAGAACAAGATCACCAGTTCTGCTAACACTGAGCGTGTGGTTTAGCAAACTGGATGTTTGAATTAAACGTTGGGTGCTTGAGAATGAAAAAACGATTAAAAGAGCAAGCGCTATTATCGTGCAGAGAAATCCAGCAAGTACCCGTTTTTCGAAATAGAATTTCATAGAAGAAGGTCTATATTAAAAATACGAGTAAAACTGTTTAGATAAAAGTTCCTGGTTTATTTTCTTAATCGTCTAAATCTGAATAGGTAGTCATCATAGTTTCTTCAAATGACAGTGATAATTCTTGCGAGCTATGGCGAACAAAAGCAACCACAAAGGCGCGAAGACACAAAGTTTCACTGAGCGGAAGATGTGTATTTTCTTTGTGCTTCTTAGTGTCTTTTGTGTCTTCGTGGTTTGATTGAATAAAGTCAGTGTGTCTTTTTAGTTCATTAAATTTTAGACAACGACTTAACTATAGGCAGTAAATGAACACCGCATATTTTGCCGTCCTCACCTCAACTTTGTGCTTTAACCAATTCCACAGAAATTGAAAATTCTCTCAATGTTCTATTTGTGCATGAGAATGTAAAAAAGTGTCAGATAGAAGAGTTGGCCTTCAGCGTTCTTTGTTCAACACTTCAATACCATTTTTAGAATTAGCTGATCATGTTGTTAGTGTTTGATAAAGTTTACAAAACAATGAAGAAAATGAAGAAGACGATTTTGTGGTTAACAATGATTTCATTAATCATTATAACAGCATTTACCGGATGTAGTAAAGAAGATGTTAAAAGTTCAGCTTCGTCAAGCACAAGCTGTGACACATTAACAGGTGTTTCAAAAATTATCTGCCTGGCCGAAGCCTTTAAGGCAACACTTTCATCTTCACAGGTATCGACTTTACAATTGAGTTATACTTTTTCGAATGCCAAGACGTGGTCTAATTTACCAGCAGCTATGTCAGCCCGAATTGGTATCAAGTTGGGTAGCTTAAGTTCAACGCAATTAGCAGCAGCTAAAGCATTAATAAAAGAGATGACCGGAACAACTACCAATGAAGGATATGATGAAGTTCAGCAAGTGTGGCTCGCAGATGATTATCTCAATGCCAACGGCGGCGGCAGTGATTATGGTTCAGGAAATTATTACCTGGCGTTTTTAGGTACACCATCCACTACAGGCACATTTGAAATTTTAGAAACAGGTCATCATAAAACAGTTGCTAATACTTACGTTGATGGTGTATTAGTTGGTGCCACACCACATTTCGAAGCTGTAGAGCCTGTATCATGGACATCAGGTTCAACTACATACGCACCGATCAGTCAGGAGCGTGATGCTTTTGTAGCGTTGCTCGCGAGCTTGAGCAGTTCAGATCTTAGTGCAGCAAAATCAAGCTCTACGTTTAGTGACTTAGTGCTAGTTCCCGGGCAAGAGTGGAAGTTTCCTACTACTTCTTCAGGTTTGCAATGCAATGGATTAAGTTCAGATCAAAAACAATTGTTGCTGAATGTAATCGAGACTTACACTGGTGATATTGATGATACCAATGCGGCTGAATTCCTTTCAACATACACATCGGAGTTAGATAACACATACATTCTTTATAGCGGCACAACATCTATGGCTACGAAGTATGATTACTTCCGCATTGATGGTCCTCACGTATGGATTGAGTTTATCGTAGCCGGTGGAATTGTATTCCCTTCTGGTGTACACTTCCATTCAATATGGAGAGACAGATCAACAGATTATGCCGGAACAAAAAGCTAGAGGAGACAGGAAATCGAGAGAAGTATTAATCTAAACAATTTATCATGAACAAAAACTCAGCATTAAAAACTCAGAAAGTAAAGGGAACAGTTTTGTCATTCGCCACAATTTGTTTGGTCGCCATGACAATATTTGCATCGTGTCAAAAGGATGATGATTCTACCAGCACAGGTAGCGGCGCAACGGTAACGGCATTGACGTGCAGTTCAGGTACATTTTCGGCCGAAGCAACAAGTGGAGTTTCATATTCAGGAACAGCAACAATACCTTACAGTGGTGGCAACGGTGCTACTTTCTCAGAGGGAACTACGATAAGTTCCACCGGAGTAACAGGACTTAGCGCGACGTTACAAGCGGGTACATTAAATAGCGGAACAGGAAATATAACTTATACCATAAGTGGTACTCCGGGTGCAGCAGGCACAGCTTCATTTGCAATATCATTCGGAGGTCAATCCTGTACATTAGCGTTAACAGTTGCAAGCTCTTCTATTTCTGTTAGCACGTTAACGTGTAGCGCTGCTACATTTTCAACAGAAGCTACCAGTGGAAGCGCCTATTCAGGTACAGCCACTGTGCCCTACACTGGCGGAAACGGATTATCGTATTCAGCAGGATCAGCAATTTCATCAACAGGGGTAACAGGTCTGACTGCAACATTGTCGGCCGGCACACTGGCAAGCGGATCAGGTAATATATCTTATGCAATATCAGGTACGCCTACTTCATCTGGTACAG